>JAEWAA010000315.1 GCA_023391955.1 Bacillota bacterium
TCCGTAATGCAACCGCCAACATGTGTAATGAAAAACACGCCTCCCCCGAAGGGAAGGCGTCTCATACGGCAGAAACGGGCTTAGCCCTGGCTGCCTACGAATACATAACGGAGCACGATGAGAACGGCCAGAATCCACATCAGCCAGTGGATGCTGTATTTTTTCTTGCCGGCCACGTTGGATACGCAGGCCAGTACTACGTAAGAGAAGATACCGAAGGAGATACCGTTGGCGATGTTGTAGGTGAACGGCATGAAGGTAATGGTCAGGAAGGACGGAATCGCCAGCACCATGTCTTGGAAGTCGATTTCCTTGACGGACTGCATCATCAGAACACCCACTACGATCAGAGCCGCTGCTGTAGCGGAGCCCGGAATCAGAGCCACTACAGGAGCCAGGAACAGGGACAACAGGAAGCACACACCGGTGGTAACCGAGGTAAGACCGGTGCGTCCGCCTTGGGCAACACCCGCGGCGCTTTCCACATAAGCGGTAATGGTGGAGGTACCCAGCATAGCGCCGCCGCCAACACCGACAGCGTCAACGAACATAGCCTTGCCTACACGCTTTCTGCCTTCTTCCGGATTCTTCATGAAGCCGGCGCGGTTGGCAGTGCCCACCAAGGTTCCGAAGGTATCGAACAATTCAACGAAGGTAAAGGTGACGACAACCGAGATAATCCCGGTATGGATAATGCCGTCCCAGTCAAACGCCATAAACTGCAGCTGGCCCAGATCCGGAACCCAAGGGGTTTTGTCACCGGTCAGCACGTCGAAGTTCACTTCGCCCATCAGCATGGCGATTACAGTAGTACCCAGGATACCGAACAGAATAGCCCCCGGCACATCCAGCACCATCAGGATGGCGATAATCACCAGACCGATGATGGTCAGCTGAACAGTCGGGTTTTCCAGGCTGCCCAGGTGGAAGATGGTTTCAAACGAAAGAAGCTCTGTATATTTGCCTTTTTCCACATTGTTCAATGTTTCTACGCCAACGGTAAGCAGGCCGCTGTTCTTCAAACCGATAATGGTGATGAACAAGCCGATACCGACGGTAATGGCATGCTTGAGGCTGTCGGGAATCGCAACGAGCAGCATCTGCCGGACCTTAGTCACGGTCAGAATAATAAAGATAATACCGGAGATAAATACCGCTGTCAGACCCATCTGCCAGGTAAACGGCTTGTCCGTTGCGGCGGAGGACAGTACAACCGAGGCAAAATAGGCGTTCAGCCCCATGCCCGGAGCCAGCGCCACCGGAAAATTAACGAAAACGCCCATAGCGATGGTAAAGATACCTGCGGCGATGGCAGTAGCCAGGAACACAGCGTACCAATCCATGCCGGTCCGTCCGAAGGCATACAGGGTATCCGGATTGACCGCCAGAATATAGGCCATGGTCATAAACGTGGTCAGACCGGCCATAATTTCCGTTCTAACCGTGGTGCCGCTTTGCTTCAGCTTGAAAAAACGATCCATTCTGCTTGCTTCCTCCTTTATTCTCATACACGGCTGCAACAACAAAAAAAGCCTGGAGTCCTTGACTCCGGCTCTTCAGGAAAAGCAACGCCGGGCATACGGGTGCCTTCCGCCCCAGAGTGGTCCCCTGGCGGGTATGCATACGCTGCCGCAGTGATGTTTCCATTCGTAGCCAGATCATTTACGGTGATCTTGTAGAGACTTCCGGGCCAATCCCCGGATTTATACGAAGTAACATTTGTTGTTAGTGTGCCTTGACCTAGATTATTTTAAAACGTGGGTCGAACAGTGTCAACAAATATCCGAATATTTCAGGGGTTAATTTTTTATCTTGTTCGTAATTTGCCACAAATCATCGTTCCGCAGAACATAAACAGAGGAAGAAAGACATTTTATGTCTATTCTTCCCCTGTTTTTCCGTGTTTAATTTTTAGTTTTACTGCCCGTTAATCTGTACATAGAATCTCCGGCTCCGCGGCCCGTCGAATTCGCAGAAGTAAATCCCCTGCCAGGTGCCCAGCAGGAGCTGTCCGCCGTCGACGATGACGGTTGCGCTGGAGCCTACGCAACTTGCCTTCAAGTGGGCGGAGGAGTTGCCTTCCGCATGGCGGAACTCCGGCCGGTCCGGGAAGGCCTTGGCCAATCCCAACAGCATATCCGTGACCACATCCGGGTCAGCGTTCTCATTGATGGTGATCCCTGCGGTTGTGTGGGGGCAGTATACCAGGCAGGTTCCCTCCCGGACCCCGCTTTTGGCCACAGCCTCACGCACCATTGCCGTAACCTCAATCAGGTTCTCCGCATCCGTATTGAGCTTGTATTCATAGAGCATGGCGACCATCCTTTGCCGGTATAATACTTCATTATACCCGGCTTTGGCCGATCCTTCACACTCCCCGGCCTGTTACTGCCGCAAGCGGATCGGGATGGCAATCTCCATTTGGCAGGTGCCTTCATGCAGCCAGGCGTGGTCCCGCTCGTCATACCGTTCGAAATCCAGCCGGGATTCATCATATTCATAATCCGAATCCGGCAGCCACTTGGTCAGGATTTCCTTCCAGGCGGCAGGAATTGACTGAGGATACTCCTTTTCGGGAACCTTCGGTGTGGTAAATACGGCGTACAGCCCGCCCGGTATGACCTTTTGGCACATATCCGCTTCAATCTTGGCCTTATCTTCCTTGTTGTCCACCCCTACCCCCAACACCCAGGAGAACTCCCCTGTATTTTCGTCCACATTGTAACAAACGCTGTATTCACAGTGCTCCGACTGGGTAAAGGTTTGGTGCAGCCGTGACAGCATGGGGCCGTATTCCATGGACAAGGTGTCCCAGAAGGCGGGGATATCGCTGACCCGCTTCACCTGCGGCATGGTGTGGCGGGATTCGAAACCCACCACCAGAAAGGGCTCTTTTTCAATAATTGCAACATGCATATGCTTCATTCCTCCGGTTCTCGATTGGATGATTGCTAAAGCCGGTTTACCCGGCGGCTGCGCATTAACATGCAAGTGGTAGAGGGATGGCGGGCAGCCAAAACTTTTTTTGAAGGCCTTGGTAAAACCTGCGTGGGTGCCAAACCCGTAATCCATGGCCACGTCTATGACTTTCCTGCCCAAGGACAGGTCATACAGCGCGAAGTCCAGCTTGCGCCGGGTTACATACCCCATGATCGGCGTCCCGACTAAGGCTGTGAAAATCCGGCAAAAATGATAGGTGGAATAGTTGGCGAGAGCGGCCAGCTCGGACGGTGTGATTTCCTCCTTGATCCGGTTATCGATGGCTTCAAGCGCCCGTTGGACGGAGTCCTCATATCCCATTGGTGTTCCCCTTTCTCCCGTACGGTAACTTTATTATAACGGGGCCTGAAGCCTGCGGCTTATCCTGGCTTGCTGCCATGCGGCGTTGGCGCCGGAATATTTGCCAATACGAACATTTATTAATTGACAGAAAATTCGAAGTTTGCTACACTTCCACGTAATCGAATATCAAAAGCGATGAAAAGAACCAGTACGCATGCTGGATGTCCCAGAGAGAAGATGGTTGGTGCGAATCTTCACGGACAGGATGCGGAAACCCCTCTTGGAGCTGTGGCCTGAATCGTATGTAGTAGGGCTTATCGGATTCCCTCCGTCATAAGGGAGAGGTATCGGGCTAAGCAAGCGGGCCCCGTACTTGGAAAGCACAGCGCAGCGATGCTCTGTGGAATTTAGGTGGTACGCGGACTGTCTGTTCGCCCTAAGCCGTTTTTTCGGCTTGGGGCTTTTTTTATTTTCCTTACTTTCTATTTCTCTAAAAGGAGGCGGCAGGTATGAAAATGGCAAGGCTTGTAGGCGAAAGGTTCCGGGAAAAACCCTCCGATTGCGTGATCGACAGCCATGCGCTGATGGTGCGCGGAGGATATATGAAGGTTGTGGGCAACGGGATTTATGCCCAGGCCGCACCCCTGCGCCGGATCACTCGCAAGATTGAGGAAATTATCCGGCAGGAGATGGACATCATCGGCGGCCAGGAGGTGCTGCTGCCGGTTGTGCTGCCGGAGAGCCTGTGGGAGGAATCCGGCCGTGCGGCCAGCGTCGGCAGTGAGTTGCTGCGCTTCCGGGACCGGCACGGCAGCCCCCATCTGCTGGGAATGACCCATGAGGAAGCGGCGGTCCAACTGGTGCGGGAATACGGCAGCAGCTATCTGCGTTATCCCTTCATGATCTACCAGATCCAGACCAAGTTCCGGGACGAAGCCCGCCCCCGCGGCGGATTGATCCGTGTACGGGAATTCACCATGAAGGATGCGTATTCCTTCCACACCTCCATGGAGGACTTGGAGGAGTATTATCAACAATGCTACCAGGCGTATGAGCGGATCTTCGCCCGGGTCGGGCTCCCCCAGGTGATCGCCATCGCGGCGGATTCGGGTATGATGGGCGGAAGGTTATCCCATGAATTCATGCTGCCGACGCCTGTAGGCGAGGACACCCTGGTACTTTGCCGGGAGTGCGGCTACAAGGCCAATATGGAGGCGGCGGAGCATGTTGTGGAGCATGTTGTGGAGCCTGCTGCTCCGGCCGGCACCGCCTCTCCCGGGAATACGCAAACCGGCAGCCGGGAGCTTGTTTTGGTCCATACCCCAGGGATGCACAGCATCGAAGAGGTATGCGGGTTTTTGGGGCTGCGGGAAGAGGAATCCTGTAAGGCGGTGGTGTACCAGGCAGAGAGTGACGGGCGGCTAATAATTCTTTTTATCCGGGGCTACCTGGAGGTGAATGAAACCAAGCTAACCAATCTGCTGGGGTGCGATGTAAAGCCGGCTGTATTGGAGGAGGGCTGCGGCCTGCAAGCGGGTTTTATCGGGCCTGTGGGGCTTGAGCAGGAGCAGGGCTGCACCGTTTTGTTCGACCGGTCGCTGCAGGGGGCTTCCGGCTTATGCTGCGGCGGAAATCTGCCCGACCACCACTACACCGGCTTGGATATGGAACGGGATTGTGCCGGAGCGGAATTTCATGACCTGGCGAAAGCTCGGGAGAATGGCATCTGCCCGTGCTGCGGCCAACCCGCCCTTACCCTTTCAAGGGGAATCGAGGTGGGCAATATCTTTCAGCTGGGGGACAATTATACTAGGGCCATGGGCATGCTGGCTGCAGATCAGGCGGGCGGGCTCGAACCACCTGTGATGGGCTGCTACGGCATCGGTATCGGGCGGCTGGCCGCCTCCGTTTGCGAAATCCACCGGGATGAGCACGGGCCGATCTGGCCCATTTCCATCGCACCGTGGCAGGTGCATCTATGCTGCGTGCGGGCGGATGATGAGGCTGTACGGGCAAACGCCGATGGGCTATACCAGGAACTGCAGCTGCTGGGCATCGAGGTGCTTTATGATGACCGGAGCGTTAGCGCAGGCGTGATGTTTTCCGACGCTGACCTGCTGGGTGTCCCCGTCCGGGTTATTGCCAGCCCCAGGAATGTGCAAGCGGGCTGCTGCGAGCTGGTCACCCGGGACAAACGCATCAGCACAAAGGTGCCCATAGCAGAAACCGCACAAGCCGCCGCCGATTTGGTGAAGAGGCTACTGGATGAGCTGAGGCCGGACTCCTATCAATAACATCATCCGAACTGGGGAGGAACCCACATTTTCCGGTTAGCGGAAGAGTAAGTTCCGCTAACAACCGCGACGCTGCACAAATGAAGCAAATAGCGGAAGGCATCATTCCGCTAATGACCGAACCGTTGCGTGAAATGGGCAATAGCGGAAGCCAAACTTCCGTTATTGCTTCGTTTCACCACATAAACGGCCACGTATGGCTGGATAGCGGAAAGAAGAGTTCCGCTATCACTCCTAAAACAGCTCTGTTGGGCAAATAGCGGAATGTTACCTTCCCTTATTTCATAAGACATAGGCTTGCAGAGCAGACGGATTTTTTTACCATAATATGTAATTTTCTGACGATAATATCCCCCTTAACCTCCTTGTCGTCCATTATCCCCTTTAGTCAGGAAGCACAGGTACAGTACAGCAAAGAAGAGCTGAACTTGACCCCGTTCCGGAGTCCGCCCACAGTCATTTCGTCTTGGCTGAAGTGATTGCAATTCGGACGTGCGGTTCGAGCGTGCGGTTCGGGCGTGTGGTTCGGGCG
>JAEWAA010000338.1 GCA_023391955.1 Bacillota bacterium
GCCGTAATCCACGAACAAATAAGCGCCCGGCAGGGCGCCGGCCAGGAACAGCCAGCACATGGCAGAGAGGCCCGTTATCATGGCGAAGGACAAAAACACCAGATACCTGGCCACCTCCTGCATAGACGCTCCCGCTCTTTTATACAGCACCAACCGGAGTCCCGCCCCCGTAAACCCGGCGAATCCCATTACATTATTGAAGGTATTGGCAATCCAGGAGATCCGGAGCACCCTCCCCGCCGGGAGAGGCTGGCCCCGTGCCGCCTGCTCCCGGGCAAACAGAAGATCATATCCGCTCATCATCAGCACTGCAGCCAAACCCAAAAAAGCCAGCGCCGCCAGCTGCCACACATGCATCCGGTTCACCAGATGAATGGCCACAGCCATATCAATCCCGGCCAGCTCCTTTTTCCCTTCCCAAAAAACCAAAGCAATAACCGCTGCAGGGACCGCAATTTTCAACAGCTTGGGTCCGTAAAGCATCAGCAGCCCTTTGAGGCGGTGATCCGCCGCCTCTATCTTTTTCTCCGTCATTCCGACACCACCTTACAACAGGCTTCCCCATCCATAGAATACCATGGGGCTTGCCTTTGCGGCTATTTCCAGCTTGTTCAACTTTTCTCAACCAACTTGATTTTTTGTATACGTTTGGATACAATTATTATGAAGAATATACGAACTCGCCATAATTCGTTCCTTTTCGCAGAACCGATGACATACTTTATCATAGAGGTGATGGCTTATGAATGAACAAGTGCGGACCTTGGAGGAAATAAAGGTCTACACTCAGCCCAGCCATACGCGTTTGTCCACCCAAAAGTTTCTCTGGCGCGTGTTTATGATGCTGGTAGGTGCAAGCCTGGTATCCGTAGGTCTGGAAATTTTCCTGGTCCCCAACAATATTATTGACGGCGGCATCGTAGGCATCTCCATTATCGCGTCCCATCTGAGCGGCTGGAACCTGGGACTTTTCCTGTTCGTCTTAAATCTCCCCTTCTTATTCCTGGGTTATAAGCAAATCGGCAAAACCTTCGCCTTATCCACGCTTTTTTCGGTAGCTGTGATGTCCATCGGCACCAATCTCCTTCACCCGGTTCAACCGCTTACCATCGATCCTCTTCTGGCTGCCGTTTTCGGCGGAATTATTCTCGGCACGGGCGTAGGCCTGGTTATCCGGTCCGGCGGATCGTTGGACGGGACCGAAATCGTCGCCATCGTCTTCACCAAAAAGCTGCCTATGTCCGTAGGCGAAATCGTCATGTTCTTCAATTTGTTCATTCTGGCCAGCGCAGGCTTTGTTTTCGGCTGGAATAACGCCATGTATTCGCTCATCGCCTATTATATCGCATTCAAGATGATCGATTTGACCATTGAAGGCTTCGAGGAATCCAAATCCGTCTGGATCATCAGCGAACGGAACCAGGAGATTGCTTCCTCCATTATCGACCGATTGGGCCGGGGCGTGACCTATCTGAACGGGGAAGGGGCATACACAGGCAACGAGAAAAAGGTCATCTTCTGTGTGATTACCCGCCTCGAGGAAGCCAAGCTCAAATCCATTGTGGACGAAATCGATCCCAAGGCCTTCCTGGCCGTAGGCAATATCCACGATGTGAAGGGCGGACGCTTCAAGAAAAAGAATATTCACTAGCCGCGAAGGGAACAAAAGATGTGACCAGTATCTCCCGCGGCTAAGAGAGGAGGGGGAAAAAGCGCTGTGCTTCCTCTGAACCGAAAACGGAAAGCCAGGAATCGCGCTGAGCTCAATCTATCCCGCAATCCCGCATTATCCGCTCCACTCTCTGGAGCCTTAACCGGCTGGAAACGGCTGATACCGGTAGGAGCCGGAGCCTGTTTGGCCGCTTTTGGGCTCGAGATGTTCCTTACCCCAAACCGCATTATTCCAGGAGGCATACACGGCTTGTCCAGCCTCCTGTCCCATATGACCGAGATGAAAATGGGGCTGATTTTGTTCATCCTAAACCTGCCTTATGTGGTGTACAGCAGCTTCGCCAAGGAACGGAGCCGCTTCTTCCTCACCGCCTTCGGCTTCCTTCTCCTTAGCGGGATTACCCTGCTGCTCCATCCCTTCCCGCCTCTGGTGGAGGACCCTCCCTTGGCCGCTCTGGCCGGCGGTTTGTTCCTGGGCGCCGGAGCCGGTCTGGTGCTGGCATATTCAGGTCCTATGGACGGTGTCCAAACGGCAGCCCGTTATATGAATAAGCGGCTGCCACTGTCCACCGACGAACTGATCACTCTGGTGAATCTGGCCCTGCTGGGCTTGGCGGGATTTATTTTCGGATGGGATCAAGCCGTCTATTCCGTCGTCACCTACGCTGTAGCAATGGCCGTCACCAAAAAAACCACCCGGCTTCTCCAGCGCTACCAAGCCGTTTGGATCAAGACTACACGGCCCGATGCCATCCGCAAGGCGCTGGCCGGAACTCCCGGCATCGGCTTCATGGAGCCGGTCCATGCGGCAACGAGGCCCAACGAGCTGTATCTCACCATCCCCAAACGCCAAGGCGATGCGGTGCTGCATATTGTGGAGCAGGTGGACCCCAAAGCTACAATGGGCATCAGCTCCATTCAAGATCTGGCCGAACTGGGATAACCTTAGTGTGCCAGTCTAGAGGGTTTCGTGCTCCACCGGCCACAAAACATCAAAAGCCGTCCTCACCCGCTTATGGGCTGTGACGGCTTTTTGCTATGTATATTCATTTGGCCAAAGGCAGCTGTACCGTGAATAATGTGCCCTTGTCCAACTCGCTTTTGACCATAACGGTACCATTATGATTTTCAATAATGCTGAAGCTGACGGCAAGTCCCAGTCCGGTCCCCTTCTCCTTGGTGGTCAGAAACGGCTGGCCGATCCGCCCCAGCACATCCTCAGGTATACCGGTACCGAAATCCTCGAAGGTTATGATTGCTTTCTGATCCTTGACCTCTGTGTGCACGTACAGGTTGCCCCCGCCTGGCATCGATTCCATACCATTCTTAATGAAGTTGATAAACACCTGCTTCAGCTGGTTTTCGTCGCATGCCACCGGAATACTGCCCTCCCAGGGACAAAAGCTCAGGACGACATTCTTCATGTTCGCTTCCGTCTCCATAAGCGTCACCACCTGCTGAACGATCTGATTCACATCCCGGCGGTAAAACTTCAGCTCATGGGGCTTGGCCAAAAGCAGCAGTTCATTTAATATACTCTCAATGCGCATCAGCTCGGAGCTCATCACCGCAACATGATCCTTGCGCAGAGGGAATCCCCCGTCCAACAGCTGCAAAAACCCTTTAATGGCCGTCAGCGGATTGCGGATTTCATGGGCAATTCCCGCCGCCAGCTGGCCGGTAAGGGTCAGCTTCTCCGACTTGAGCACAATCTCCTCAGCGGCCATCCGGTCGGTAATATCCCTGCCAATGCCTAACTGCCTGGCCACGTTGCCTTTCTCATCGTAAATAAGCTTGGTGGAAAGTTCGATCCACACATAATGGCCGTGTTTATGGCGGCAGCGGACAGTGGCGATGTGCATGTCTTTGCCCGGCGGCATCTCCGCATCCTTCGTATGATCCGGATGATAATAATAAGAACGCTGCTTCCCGATCATTTCCTCAGGCTCATAACCCAATAGATGCCGGACCCCGGGCGAAACATAGTAGATTTCTCCACCGGCATCACCCAGCGTAATGAAATCCTGGGAGTTCTCCGAGATCAGCCTGTACAGCTCCTCGCTTTTACGCAGCTTCTCCTCGTTCTCCACGGTTTCCGTCACATCCCGGGTGGTGACAATAAGCCGGCTCATCTGGAGCCGCTCGTCGAGAAGATGCTCCCCCACCATCTCCAAAAACCGCACTGCCCCATCCGGAAGGAAATAACGGAAGCGGAAGGTAGTTGCATTTCCCCCCAGCAGATGTTTCACAGATTCATTAAATTGGGTAAGATCCTCTGGATG
>JAEWAA010000340.1 GCA_023391955.1 Bacillota bacterium
GATTATTCTACCTGTTAATAAATGCCCTTCTCCCCCACGCGGCGTGCCAAATAGTTGGCCGATACGATAAGCACCATGCCCACCACACCCTTCAGAAGCCCCACCGCCGTGGTAAAGCTGAAGTTGCCGTTGACCACACCCACCCGGTAGACATAGGTTTCCAGCACCTCACCCACCTCGGAAACCGAGGAATTCAGCATCAGGTACACCTGCTCGAAGCCCACGTCCAGCACACTGCCCAGCCGCAGAATAAACAGCATGACAATGGTGGATTTGATCCCCGGCAGCGTAATGTTCCAGATTTGGCGGAGGCGTCCGGCGCCGTCGATTTTGGCCGCTTCATAGAGCTCCGGGTCAATCCCCGTGAGCGCCGCCAGATAAATGATGGTGCCCCACCCGGATTCCTTCCAGATCACCTGCAGCACCAGCATGCCCCGGAACGTATCCTTATTGGACAAAATATTGATGGGATCCAGTCCCCAGGCAGCCAGCAGCGTATTGACGGAGCCGTCGCTTTTGAACAGCATGTAGAAGATGCCGCCCACCACCACCCACGACAGAAAATGCGGCAGATACAGTGCCGTCTGGATAAACCGCTTGATGATGGGGCTGGCAATTTCGTTCAGCATAATCGCCAGCACAATAGGAATCGTGAAGGCGAATACAATCTGATACGAGCTGATAATAATGGTGTTCATAAAATAACGTCCGATATCCGGGCTTTCCACAATGCGCCGGAAATTGTCCAGTCCCACCCAAGCACTTCCCAGAATCCCCTTGGCAGGCACGTACTTCTGAAAGGCGATCACCACACCCAGCATAGGCACATACTTGTAAATCACCAGAAACAGGATGCCGGGCAAAGCCATCAGCCAGAGATACCGTTCCTTTACCGCTCGGCGCAAAAGGCGCTTATGCCGGTTGGCGGTCCTGCTTGCGGCCGGATAACCGGCCTGAGTTTGCGCTTCCATGTTTTCTCCCCCCTTTCCGTGGCCTCATCGTAACGGACGGAGGAGGGGGCGTTCAATACACCATATTTACTGCATTCCCCCAAAAGTGAAGCGAAGCTCTGAAGCGGATTCCGGGTACTTTTGGGGGTGCCCCCTGCAAAAAAAGGGTGTTTGGCAGCCGTCAGGGTCGCCTGTTTTGCAGCCGTTATTCCTTTTCCTGCAAAAGCTGCTTCCGGTAGCTCCCCGGTGTGAGGCCGGTGACTTTTTTGAAGAGGCGGATGAAGCTCTTCACCGAGCCGTACCGGAGCTTGTCGGAGATGTCCAGCACCTTCAGCTCCGGATTGGCCAACAGCTCCTTGGCGATGCCCACCCGGTAATCGATGACGTAATCGACGAAATTGACGCCTTTGATCTTTTTGAACATCCGGCTGAGCTGGAAGGTATTCAGGGAAACCAGATCCGCACACAGCTGGAGGGAAAGATCCTCATCGTAATGGCCATGGATATAGTCCGTCACCGTGGCGATCAGCTGCTCCTCATGGCTTTGTTTGTTGGCTTTGCCGGCGGTGTCACGGAGGCGCTGGAACAAGCCGGTACGGAAGTAGGACTCCACCTCTTGAAGTGTCCGTTGTGTGGCCAGCTCCAGAATCCACTCCTTCACCGATGTCTCCGCCAAAGCCCGCCCGTATTGCTTATCCGCCGCATTCCACAGCTTGCCGGAGAGGCTGGCGAAGTAGCCGAACATCTCCTCGGGCACCAGGGAATAATTGTCCCGGATCAGCTCCATCAGCTGCCCGAAGCATTCCTCGGAAGCTTTGGGGTGGCCCGACTCCAGCTGAAGCAGAATTTCCGCCTCATAAGCCTCCAGCTCATCCGCCTCCGCCGAATACGACGGGTCCAGCTCATTGCAGAGAATGACCTGGTTATGCCCGTAAATAAAGCTGTAGGTAAGCGCCTTCATGCCTTCCGTATAAGCGTCGCTTAATCCGGTTAATCCTCCGGGGGAATAGCTGGCGGAAATAACACAAGACAGCTTCAGGTAGGTGCGGATAGCGTCCAGCACCGCTTCCCCCCGGCTGCGGAGAGCCTCTGTCCCGGAGGCCCTCTCCGTCTCATGGATAACGGCAAACAGGCCCGGCCGCATCATCAGCATTTTCACACGGCCCCCGTTACCGAGAACCTCCTCTGTAATATTTTGTACGGCAAAATAGTAAAGAAACTGGTCGCCCCTGGAGAACTGGCGCTCCAATTGCAGCTGGTCCAGCTCCACCAGCAGGAGTGCAATTTCCCCGCTGCCAAAATCCAACTCCCCTTGGTAGTGGGTATCCCTGAGGTTGCCCAACAGGAGCTGGAACAGCGCGTGGTTCTGCATGTCGGCCATGGCAGTCCGGAACCGCTCCTGCAAAGCCTCGTTGTCCTCCTCCACCGAATCGATGTAGCGGGCAATGAGGCTGAATTCGTTCTTGTCCTTCCACGTATTGCCATGGCTGAAAATCCGCTTGGTCAGCCGCTGAATCGGCGAATACAAGCTTTTGCTGGCGGCCACCGCCAGAGCCAGCGCCAGGATAACCAAGCCCAGACTGATGGAGAGCAGGAGATTCCGCAGATGTACGGAAGGCTGGGTCAGGAGCTCCAGCGGCACCGCCGAAACGTAAAACCAGTCCCGATACGGGGAATATTGCCCGTTAATCAGCAATTTGGTTCCGTTCAGCTCGGTTTCGAACTCGGCTTCCTGCACACGCCCTCCGAAGGGCAGCTCCTCCCTCAGCCGGGAGGTTTCCAGGGTTTGTCCGATCCGTCTTGTCCGGGAATCCATCAGAATGGTTCCTTCCCGGTCCAGCACAAAATATTCCGTCCGGGGGTCCTTGGCGCTGAGCATGGTCCGGCTGATGGCCTCCGCATCCAGATACACAATGATGGCTCCTTCGATCTTCCAGGTTTGTTTGTTCTGGATGGGGCGGGTATACGCCAGGAGGCGCCCCGGCAGCCGGCTGTTGATATTGGTTCTGGTGTTCACCCAGGTTCCGTTTACGGCATTCCGGGCGCTCAGAAGAACTTCGGGGTCCATAAACGCCTCCTCGCTCAGAACCCCTTGGGTAGGGGTGAGCACCTTGCCGTAGGCGATATTATAGAAGTCGATCTCCGCCACATGCTCCAGCCCGCTGCGCAGATTGTTCAGGGTATTGTACAGGTCCCAAATCATGGAATAATTCTCATAGCTCAGATCAGATTGTACGAGCTGGTTAAATATCGAATTTTGATAGGAATATTGCAGGAGCAGATTGTCGATTTTCTTGAACTCGCCGTTCATTTCCTTCTCCAGATTCTTGAGGATGGCGGCATTGTTGGCAAAGGTCATCTCCGTTACGGTGCTGCTGCCGTATGCCGCCGCGAACCAGCCCATCAAGGCCACCGGCACGCTGGACAGCAGGGCCAGATAGATGAGGAATTTCATGCGGACGGATACCGAATAGGCAAATTTGCGCTTCATTTTTTTCTCTCCTAACGCGTCTCTTCTGCTGTACTTATCCGCTTTCATTGTAGGCCAATCCTTCTGTCTGTGCATCCGACTTCACGCCAAAAAACACTCCCACTTCTTGCAGGAGCGTCAAAAACCCGTAAATATAGTGTATTGCGCCGGTTAAGGGCGGGTGCTGGGCTGCAAATCCTCCAACGGTTTCCGCAGATAGCTCCAGTCCGCAGGCAGTTCCTCGTCAGCCTGAATGTAGACGATCCGCAGCAGCTGTGTTATTCCGGTTACCTGCCCGTTGGCCAGCACCTCCTTGATCTCCGGGACGGTGGTGGGCGTATCTGTCCTTGTGCTGCTGCCGAACTCTTGTAGCGGCAAAAACAGCTCCGGGCTTTTGCGGTAGGAGCACAGGTGGGGAAACCGCGGCGAGCTGCCCGAATCGTATTTGGTAAGCCTGATACCGGCATAATGGGCGGATAGAAGCTGCCGGGTGTCCAGCGCCAATATGCAGAACCGGCTCTCCGGCTCCCGCCGCCGGTAGACCTCCAGCATCTGGCGGCAATCCCGGGCTGTTGGCCAGAAGAACACATGGCGGTTCAGCCACGAGCGGAAGTCCTCCTGGCTAACCCCTTCGGCCATCATGCTGTCGGCGATGCGCAGGTGGGGGTTGAGGATCGCGGTACCCGCCGGGTGAAGGATCTCCACCGGTTGGTTCCGGCGGGTATCCGGACCGCCGGGATGCAGCGAGTTGGCCGACAGGAGCTTGTCCGAGCCGATGATAGAAGGTAAATTGGCCACCCGGGTAAAATGGTACAGCAGCGGGCGCATCCGGGCAATTTTCTCGATAATGGCATCGTTCATAATGATCCTCCATGCGGGTAATCTCCACTGTGGCGGGGACAACTTCAAATTGGTGTGGGCGACAGCTTCCACTTTTTGCGGACCAGCTTTCCTTTGTGCGGGCACCAAATTAGAGGAATAGTGTTTTCCCTTATTTCATTATGTTTGGATCTATAACGGGGGATAAGGGAAGTCCTCTTTCCCTTATTCCGGTGGTTTTTGATGCGAATAGGTGTGCGGCGGGGAAATAGCGGAACATAGGCTGCCGTTATCCCACCAGAAAACACTGTCACGCCCGAATAGCGGAAGAATGCCTTCCACTATCGTTCCCGGTAAATCACATATGTTCCTGTGAGGCAGAAAACCCATTTTAGCGCCTCTCCATTGATCATAGGTGAGCCCTTACCAGAATAACGGAAGCTCTTTTCCGTTATTGACCCGGGGTGCCTGCTCTGACCGGCAATAGCGGAAACCATTTTCCGCTATTCTTGCGGCATCTCTATCTATTCCGGGGAGTCGGGCGGCATAACGGAAATTCGCTTCCGTTAATCGTCTCTACCATACAGGGGTAACAGCATTAGCGGAAATCCCCTTTCGTTATTTTGTCACCCCCCCGCGGTATCTACCCACAAAATTCCTATTTACAGAAAAACGCAGGGACGATGGCCCCTACGTTCTTTTTGCCGGATCAATCCGGCTCCAATCATTCATCTTCTGCACCGGAACGGCCAGCGGATGGTTTGCCGGCTACTCCAGCAGCTCCCGCAGCATCCGCTGCCTATTGTTAACGAACTCCCTGGTAATCAGGAAATGGTCGGTCTCCTCCAGTGTCTTGACCCCGATGCCGGAGTCTCCCAGCTCATAGAGGATAGAGTCCGGGTACGCCATGAGTATAGGAGAATGGGTCGCAATGATGAATTGAGCGCCCTGCTGCACCAGCTGATGGATCCGGGAGAGCATGGACATCTGCCGGGAGGGTGACAAGGCTGCCTCCGGTTCATCCAGAATATAGAGGCTGTTCCCCCGGAACCGGTGAAGGAAGGTGGCGAAGAAGGATTCCCCGTGGGACTGGTGGTGCAGGGACTTGCCTCCGTAGGACTGGATGATGGGCGGCGCGCAGGCGGGTTGCCTGTCCAGCTCCTCAATATGTGTAGCCACATTGTAATAACTCTCCGCCCGAAAAAGGAACCCGTCCTTCGCCTGCCGGGCACTGCGCACCAGCCGAAGGTCTTCATGCAGCGGCGAATGGCTCTCCCAGGTGGAGAAGGCGAAATTGCGCGTCCCTCCCTCCGGGTTAAAGCCCCAGGCTACGGCAATCGCCTCCAAAATGGTGGACTTGCCCGATCCGTTTTCACCGATCAAATAGGTCACCGCCGGATGGAATTTCAGCCTTTCCAGCTGCCGTACAGCAGGCAGGGTGTATGGATAGCTCCGTTCGGAAGGCACCCGTCCCGTTTTCCATTCCACCGCCCGCAAAAACGCCTCACCCTGAGCCATCGGCTTCACTCCTCTCCAACCCGCCAGATTTAAGGAACTAAAACTAGTTAGTTTGACTAATCAGCCACCCACACGTTGTCTACGCCTATTGATGCACCAGTTTGTCCGATTTAGCCTAATGGCCTCCGAATACCCGCCGCTTCCCTTCCCCCACAACTCTGTCCGCGCTAACGGAACTCAGCGGCCCTTACACGCTAAAAACCGGTTGGTCAACTGGGTAACGGAACTGAGAAGCGCTTAGCCGTTAAAAAAGCCCGCTTATGAGCTCATTTCAGCCTCTAAGAGTCTCCTGGTTCCGTTAGGTCGCGATTTCAGCCAAAATTAGGCTCTAAGTGCTTCTAAGTTCCGTTAGAACTCCGCCCCGTCCGCGCCATCCATAATTCTACCCATCACTCTATCCATAAGTCCTTCCCTCAGCCCAGTGTACCATACCCGTGATCCGCCAGAAACCGGGCGGTCAACGCCATGGTCTGCTCCACAACCTCGTCGGGCGACTTGTAGTTGGTCAAAGCGAAGGCATGCTGCAGTCCGGGAAGCAGTACCAGCTGCGCCTCCACTTCCAAATCGCGCAGCCGCACAGCATATTCCGCGCTGTCCTCCGGCAGCACCACCGTGTCCTCCAGACCGTGCACGGCCAAGGTGGCCGGATGTGCTCCGGTGAGGTGGAGAAGCGGAGACAGCTCCCGGGCTCTGCGGTGACGCGCCAGCCACCGGTCTGCTTCCGAATCGCTATCCGGATCCGAATCTGCGGGCTGCTCCACTCTCATTTTCCACTTGGAGAGCAGTTGGGTAATGGGGTTGTACACCACCAGAAACTGCGGCACACAGGAGACAGCCAAATCCGCCTCTTCCTCCTCCACATGGCGCAACGCGGTGACGGCGGCAGCCAAATACCCGCCTGCTGACTCTCCGGCCAGCACCACCCGGTCCGGGTCCCCGTTCCATAAACGGGCATGCTGCCTCACATAACGGACAGCCGCTTTGCAGTCCGTAATACATTCCGCCAGCGTTGCCTCCCCTTCCAAAGGCGCTCCGTCCTCACCGGTTTGCATCAGACGGTAATCCACCGTAAAGCAAGCGAAGCCTCTTCGCACAAAATAACGGCAATACGGCAGCAGCATCTCCGCACTGCCACCTGTAAACCCGCCGCCATGAATGAAGATCAGGCATGGGGCCAATGATGCGGATTCAGCCTGCACAGGCTTCATGGCAAACATTCGCAGCGGCGTCCCGTTGCGCAAACCATAGATGACCGATTCTGCTTGATCTTCGGGCAAAACACTCCAATCCTTCGCAATCTCCATGGGCTGGCTCAGACTCCTTTTTATATAAGTCGGATTTAGGGTTATCGGTAACCCCAATATGCTCATTATAGCATCGCCAACCATAAGCGCATATGAAAATTACGTACCGTCACCCCTTCTTCCGCCACAGGGAGGCCGACAGAAACGGTACGCCGAACAACCCCTCCGACGCATCGCATTCCTTCATAGCCCGGAGTTCCACAAGCTCGAAGGCTTCGCCCATAATCTCCAGCAGCTTTTCTTGGCTGTACGCCTGTCCGCCCTTCATGCTGCGCTCCCGGTATACCTCCCAATCCGAATGGTCCAGAGCTCCTCCGATCTCCGCAAAACCAGGAGCGAAGCAGGTTAGTCCTAAATATCCCTGCGGCTTGAGAGCCTGGCGGATCATCTCCACATACCCTACCCTCCGGTGCGGCCAGAGATGATGGAGACAGCCCGAATCATAAACCAAATCGTAAGCAGCTTGCTCCACCTGCAGCTCATATACCGACTGGCACCGGAACCCGATGCGGACCTGACGCTCTGCCGCCCGTTCCCTGGCCCAGGCAATGGCCTCCTCCGAAATATCCACGGCATCCACCTCATATCCGTGGGCAGCCGCATAAATGGCATTCCGCCCGGGGCCGCAGCCCAGCTCCAGCATACACCCGCCCTGTAACCGGCCGGATTCCACATAAGCAGCCAGATTTTCATCGGGGGCTTCCACAAAAAAAGGCACCTTCTTCGTCCGGTCCTGATAAAACCGGTCCCAGAACGGTGCCGGCTCCCGCATCAGAGAATCCAGCATCAACAGCACGTCTTCGGCATTACGGATCACTTCAATGGACATGTATACACTGCCTCCTACCTTATCAACACAATAATAGAAAATAAGAGCATGATCAGCATCACCGTCATCAGGAAAATGCCGATGAAGCGGATGAGTGCAGGCAAATGGCGCCAATCCACCTTTTGGAGCGGCCGTCCGCCTTCGATTTTTTGGGCATGTTCGAAATCTGTCCTGAATCCGGGCTCTGTCTCCAAGCGCTCCCGGTCTTGGGTTTCATGAATATTCAAGCGCCATTCCCTCCGCTTCAAGTCCTGTCTCCAGAGATCCATGCATACCTCCATTTTACCACATTCATCCATCTCCCAGAGAAAAAAAAGCGCCCCAATTGCCCTTAGGATGTCTAAAAATCCTAACGAGCAACTGGAGCACGATGCGGCAGGCCTCTGTCTACCCGGCGCCTTTACAGAAGTGAGGATTGACGGATATCCAACCGGGCGGCGACTCCCGCAGGACTGGAAGGAGTTCTCGCTCCTTCGAAGTTAAAGGCGATAATGACCACATCATTCCGGCCTCTGCGCAGGAAGCTGCGAATGTTGAAGGTCCGCCCCGGGTTAAAATTGGAGGTCTGATTGGTCGGCGCGTCATAAACCAGCGGTACGCCGTTAATGATCACGGTAGCGTAGTTATCC
>JAEWAA010000450.1 GCA_023391955.1 Bacillota bacterium
CCCATGCTTATTCCCCGCTCCCTTTTGCCAAAATGACCTTGAAGGTGGCGATTTTCTTGGGCTCCACAGCTGCTTCGAAGGAATACCCGTCTGCCGCCGGGTTAAGCGTCTCAACTACACCTTCGTCCATTCTGCACCGGTATGCCTCCGACACCCCTACGCCAAACCTGAACACCGCCTGCTCCGCCTCAGCCGACGGATTAAACAGCCGGATGATCAGCCCGCTGCCGTCCTCTGCCTGCTTCACAGCGGATACATGCAGGGTCGCGCCGCTTCCCAAGGTGAACAACCCCGCTTCGGAGGGCAGGCTTCCCTGGCCTCTGCCCGATACTGCCGCCCGTACGGGCACCGCGTAGCAGGCTGCCGCATTCAGCAGACCGGCTTGCCGCCAGTCGCCTGCATGGATGTGCACCGCATATTCGAAGGTTTGCACGCCGGGACATTGAATTCCCTGGTCCGGCAGCTCCGTCAGCTTCTCCTCGCTTACCGCCAGCTTAATCCGGCAGGCCCGGATCAGGGTGAGCGCCAGGGTACTGCTGTCATCCTCGAAGGCCTCATATTCGTAGATGCCCTTGGGCAAAAGCGCCAGCCCGTCCTGTCCGTCGGACAGCTCCACAAAGGTTTGCAGCGGGTGGGTTCCTCCCGCCTGCTCCACCCATCCGGTAGAATCCGGAATTGGAATGGGCCGGGAAATCACATCGAAGTGGGTATCCGCCCAGGAGGCATCCGTGGCAAGCTCTGTGGGGAAGTTCACCCGCAGCCAGTGGTCACGGGCCTTGTTATCTACCGTCAGCTTCACTTTGACGGCGGAGGCGCCTTTTTCCAGGGTATAGGCCAGCTTCACCGGAAGCTCCACCATAACGGTGCTGCGGGAATTGCCGTCGGCATAATCCACGGGCACCGGGAAGCTGAAATGAGCTTCAATGGTACTGGACAGCTCACCGCTCTCCGTCACCGCCACCTGCGCAGCCACCCCAAGACTGTTGTACTTGCGGTCAAAACGGGGCGCCACATGCTTCCACGCGTTGCCACATTCCCCCTGATCCGTCAGGTAACCAAGATTGCTGTAGGCTTTTCCAGTCAGCTTGTTAACAATATCCAGGGTGCCGTTGGTGTTAACCTTGACCTTGAGCAGTTGGTTCTCCATGGTGTCAGGTCCGGTAATGAGCGTACGGATATTCCGCACCTCCTGCTCCTCCCGCTGCAGCCGGTATGCGCGGTACCCCAGGCCCGGAAGCTTCGACAGCTCCACGTGCATCCTCACCCGGTGGGAGTCAAGAATCGTTGGCACCTCCCAGATGCTGTCCACAAATACACTGGATTTTTCAAAAGCCACAGTCTGCCGCTGCACAGACGGATCCTGGTCATGGTACAGGCTGTAGGACTTGGCTCCTTCGCCCCGGGGCAGCTCCAGGTCCACAGAGGTGACCACAGTGCGCTCAACAGGCAGCGGGTTGTATACCACCAGTTGGGTAACATCCGTCCCCAGATGCTCCGGCGACAGATTCCGGGCAATGAAGCCCATGGCATCCTCGGAAACAATCCCGCCGATGTCCGCCGCCTTCCGGTAGCGGTATTCAATATCCTGACAGACCGCGTCGGGAGCACAACCGCCGTTGGCGTCATGGGTATGGTTGGACAGCAGGTACCGCCAGCCCCGTTCCAGATAACGGACGGGATAGGCTTCCCCGAAGACTGAAGCCAAGGCCGCCAAGGGCTCCGCGTAAGCAACCAGCTCCTTGGTAGCGTGGAAATCCTGCTGCTTCAGATAGGTTCTGGCGCTGATGGTGCCCGGGAACAGGAAGGTCCACATGCCCTCCTTCAGATAGGAGCGGCGTTCCCCGGTGAGTACGGGCAGCAGGTCTTGCTGAAGATGCTTTTGCGCCTCATCCCAGAACTTCTCCAAATCCGTATGCTCAATGGAATACTGGTCCCCCAGCAGCTCCTTGGCATCCCGAATTACCTGAGACTCCAGCGGATGGGCTACAGAAATATCGTGACCGTTCATGGCCAGAAACACTTCGGTGGTGAAATGCCGCCCCTCCCGCTCCACCATATCCAGAACGGCTTGCTTCAAGCGGCTTTTGTCATAGTGCAGGGCCGGGGACAGCAGCCCGTAGGATTGGTCTTCCCCGGACAGGCCGTCGGACAGACGGAAAGGCACCACGTCGTATTCGCCCCAGTTATAGGTTTTGTCGAAGACGGTTCCCCGGGTGACTGCCCGGTGGACCTGGTAGTACCAGTTGTAGCGGGCATAAAGGGCAAACCGGCTGGCCAGCACCCGGCTGCCGTCCGGCGCGCTCCAGATCCACTCCGCATCCGCTTCATGATGGGAGATGCCCCGGTAGAACATCATTTTGTCCAGCCCAAAATCCAGCAGGATCTGCGGCAGCTGCCCGGTTTGACCCCAGGAGGAGGGGGTATAGGCAACGGTTCCTGTTTTGCCGCCGTAGCTCTCCACCATCCGCCGCCCGAACATGAGGTTGCGCACCAGCGCTTCCTGGGCGATGCTGAATTCCTCCGCCAGCGTATAATACGGTCCGGCGATAAGCCGTCCCTCGCGGATCAGCTTCTCCACCAGCTCCCGCTTTTCGGGGCGCATCTCCACATAATCATCCAGCATGATGGAGTGGCCGTCCATGGTGAAGGAGGCAAACTCCGGGTCCTGCTCGAGAATGTCCAGCGTCACGTCCATCATGGTCAGCAGATTCCGGCGCGTCCGTTCGAAGGAACGGCGGAACTCCCGGTCCCAGTGGGTGTTGGAGACAACTTTGATTTGTTTAATATGGGAAGAATCCGGCTTCATAATTGTTAGCTCCTTTGTAAAATAGTTTTGGAAGCGTTTTATCACACGTGTTATAAATACTCATAGGAGGAACGCTGCAGCTCTGCCTCCCCCGACCTGCGGCAAAACAATGCCTTACCGCCACGACCTGACACCTTTTTTTGTGCTTAACGGGGACAAGTGGCCTCGAAGAAAAATCTAACGGCGGCCAGGGCCGCTATTTGCCTTAAAAGCAGCCCTCTCCATTTCTAACGGAAGCCACGGCCGTTATTTCAGCCAAATGGAGTCATTTGAGGGCCAGTCCGGCCGAATAACGGCGCTCACTTCCGTTAGAAATCCAAACCAGCTTTTTTCCGCCAAATAAGGGCTCCTGCTTCCGTTAGAAATTCTCGACCGACGACCGGGGGGCAGCCACCACTCGGGAATCGTCACCGCGGGGGCGTGATCGTATGGAAAGTGTCACCGCATGCGGGACGTCATCACACGAGAAGCTTCGCCGCATGGGGGCGTCACCACATTTACTCCTTCCCCGTGAACAGCTTCGCCTCCACAACTCGGCGTATCGCAGCTGCGGGATATTTTGCTCCCTCTGCAGTATCAGCAGTACCCGAAGCTCCCACATCTTTCGCACGTTCTGCAGCTTCTACATCTCTTGCATCTCTTCCAGCTTCCGCACCATCCGCATCTTCTACAGCGCCGGCACCTCTTGCCGCTTTCGCCCCTCCGCCCTTGGCCATGGCTTGATGCAGCAGCGTAAACGCCGCTTCCCCCATCTCCCCGTAAGGCACCTCCAAACAAGGGACGGCCGGGACCATATGGCGGCTTACACGCTCCGTATCGTCCGCGGACATGACGAACAGCTCGCGGCCAATCCGCAGCCCTTGGTCATAGGCGGTCCGGTACACCGAAAGCGCCCCTCTGGACCAATTGGAGAGCACAGCCAGCGGAAGCTCCTGCCCGGCCAGCCACTCCCGCCACCAGGCCTGCTGTTGGCCCCAAGGCTCATCCGGCACGGGATAGATCCGGGGCTGCCGGTCTTTTGCCTGCATCCAGCTCTCGTAGGCTTCCAGCCGGAGCCGGTCTCCCCGGGTCTGCGGCCTGCCGCAAGGCAGCACATTCAGATACACGGGAGAGGGCCAGCCCTCCGCCTCCATAAAATCCAAAGCCCGGCGGATGCTGGCGGCATAATCCGTCTCTACCGACAGAATCTCCGGGGAGCTTGGGATACCCTCCACGGTCACGTAGGGGATGCCCCACTCCCTCACCGCTTCCTCCCAAGCCGGGGCTAAAGCATCCGGAAAATCCAGCGTAATCACACCATCGATCCGGCCCTGCCGGTACAAGGCGGCCAGCCCTTCCCGGCCTTCCACATTCTTGCCTTCCCCATACAAAAGCACATGGTAGCCTGCCGGTCCGCTAACCCGCTGAATCCCCTCCACCAGCTGGAGAAACAAGGCATTGTACACATCCCCGTACACCGCGATGCAATTGCTTTTGCCCGTTTTGATGCTCTGGGCCTGCACATTCACCGTATATCCCAGCTCCCGGATGGCACTGGTAATGGCCGCCCGGTTCTCCGCGCTTACCGTAATTCCCGGCGTGCTGTTGAGAAAAGCCGACACCAGACTGCGGGAAACTCCTGCCCGACTGGCCACATCGCTTGCCGTTACCCGTTTGCGCAAAGCTCGGCACGCTCCTTTCTTCCACATTATAACTCGTGTTATAAAAAGCAACAAGAGGTTTTTTCACCCCTTGTGACTGTCGTGAATTCGCCCAAAGGAAAAGGCCCCAAAACCGGCGTTGCCGATTTTAGGACCTCCACCAAATTCCCGGTTTACCTCAGACCATACAAACTCCTGAAAAGCTGACTTACCCCCTCAGGGCCGTTTCCAGCTCCCGCAGCTCCACCCGGCGCACCTTGCCGGAGATGGTTTTGGGCAGCTCCGTGATAAACTCTATTTTGCGCGGATATTTGTAAGGGGCGGTCATTGACTTCACATGCCGTTGAAGCTCAACAGCCAGCTCCTCCGTGCCGCCGAAGCCATCCTTCAGCACAATGAAGGCCTTCACCACATGGCCGCGGATTTCGTCCGGGCTGGCTACCACCGCACACTCCTTCACGGCAGGATGCTTCATCAGCGCGTCCTCCACCTCGAAGGGGCCGATGGTATACCCCGAGCTGATGATAATATCGTCATTCCGGCCCTGGAACCAGAAGTAGCCCTCTTCGTCCCGCTTGGCTCTGTCACCAGTTACGAAATAATCCCCGCGCATACAGCCCGGTTTCCGCTCCGGATCCTTGTAATACGAATCAAACAACGCCGGCATATCCCGGTGAACCCCGATAT
>JAEWAA010000455.1 GCA_023391955.1 Bacillota bacterium
CCCGTAAGACGGCGCATCACGCCGTCGATGAGCATGTTGCCGGGACCGGTATCGAAGGCGAAAACCTGGCTGCTGTCCGCCCCTGCGGGGATTACGGTGATGTTGCCAATGCCTCCGATATTTTGGAGGAGAAGGGTTTCCACCGGGCTGCGGTACAACAGGTACTCGGTATAGGGCACCAAGGGTGCGCCTTGGCCGCCTGCGGCCAGATCCGCCGGGCGGAAGTCGGAGACACAGGGGATACCAGTCAGCTCGGCGATCACGGAGCCTTCGCCGATTTGGACGGTATACCCTTGCTCCGGCGCATGCCAGAGGGTCTGCCCGTGGGATCCGATGACGCTGACGTCAGCCGGGGCAATCCCGGCTTCCGCCGCCACGGCCAAAGCCGCTTCGGCATACAGCCTGCCCAGCCGCACATTCATTTCGCCCACCTTGTCCACGGTGGCCAACGCAGGATCGAAGAGGCGGAAGATTGCCTGCCGGGTATCCTCGGGATAGGGCAGGTTCAGGAACGCCAGCAGCTTCACCGACAGCCCTCCGTCAGGCCCGTCCCCCGTTGCCTCCCCGGTGGTTCCCCCGGCCCCAATCAGGCCCGAGCTCTCCCCGGGCCGACCCGCAATCTCCACCAACGCGGCATCAATCCCGTCCACGGAGGTGCCGGACATCAGTCCGATAGCGTAGCGTTTTTCCATCCCGCTCACCCCTTCACAGCGCAGACAGTGACGCCCTCCAGGAAGTAACGCTGCAGGCTGAAGAACAGGATGAACATCGGCAGCGCCGAAATAGTAGCCCCGGCCATCATGGGCGAGAAGTACGTGGTGTTGGCGAAACGGAAATTTTTCAGTCCCACCTGAATGGTTTGCATATCCATGGTCTTCGTCACCAAAAGCGGCCAGAAGAACGTATTCCAACTGTCCATAAAGGTCAGGATGGCGATTACCGCCATGACGGTCTTCGAAAGCGGCACAATCACCTTGAAGAAGATCATGAACTGGCTGGCCCCCTCCACCTTGGCGGACTCGATGATTTCATTGGGAATGCTGCCCATAAACTGCTTGGCCAGGAAGATGTTGTACACGGTGACCAGGCTGGGCATGATGAGAGCAGTGTAGGTATTTTCCAATTGGAAGGTGTTCACAACCAGAATATACAGAGGCACCTGCGTCACCTGATAGGGAATCATCATCGCGGCAAGAAGGATGGTGAACAGCACCGCCCGCCCTTTGAACCGCACCTTGGAAAAAGCGTAACCCGCCATAGTGGCGAACAATACGTTGGACACCGTGACGCTCCCCGCCACAACCAGAGAGTTGAGAATCCAGCGGTAGGAGTATTGGCTGTACTGGAAGAAGAACACGAAGGAATCCAGCGTGATTTTGCCGGGCAGCAGAGAATAATTCACCGCTCCCGCCTCCACCGGATCACCCAGGGAGGAAATCAGCATGAAATAGATGGGAAACAGCGTCGCCAGAGCAAATACCAGAAGGAAGAAGCTCAGGATTCCATTGCGGGCCACGCGGATTTTCGGATTACCGATATGGTTGTTGTATAAGGACATGGTGGGCTCCTCCCTTCTAGTATTCGATCTCTTTGCCGAGGAACTTGAACTGGATCAGGGACACAAGCGCGATAACGGCGGCCAGCACCAGGGATTGGGCGGCTGCTTTGCCGAACTCGAAATACTTGAACGCATTGTCAAAAATCAGCAGACCGACCATGGTGGTGGAGTGATTGGGTCCTCCGCCAGTCATCAGGTAAGCGTTCTGGAACACCTGGAACGATCCGATGACAGCCGTCACCAGCAGAAATAGAATGGTTGGCTTTACAAAAGGAACCACAATATGCTGCAGCTTCTGCAGGAAGGTGGCCCCGTCCAGATCCGCCGCTTCATAATAGCTGTTGTCGATGCCGATCAGCGCCGCCAGGAATATAATAATCGCCGCACCATGGCTGGACAGCCAGCTCATCATGACCAGGGCCAGCATAGCGGTAGCACTGGAGCCCAGCCAATTCTGGTTGGAGATGCCGAAGAAGCCGATTAGCTTGTTGAAAATACCGGCAGGCAGGGGATCATAGATCCACAGCCACACCACGGACAAGGCCACACCCGAGGCAACGGTGGGCAGGTAGTAGATGCCCTTGAACACATTCTGCACCTTCTTGCGCAGGGGCAGGATCATAATGGCGATGACGAAGGAAAGGAACAGGTTAAAGGGAACGGTCAACAGCGTGTACACGAGGGTGTTGCGGATGGACTTCCAGAACAGAGAGCTCTCGAAGGTGGCCACGTAGTTGTCGAAGCCGATATAGGTGGACCCGAGAGGCTTGTATTCCTGGAAGCTGATAATGAAGGCCTTGATGACCGGATAGGCGGTAAACAGCGCGTACACCACCAGGGCAACGGCAATGAAGACATAGCCCGGAAAATTGTCCGTATGCTTGCGGCGTCTCCCCGCCGGTTTGGCTGCACGTTCGTTGGATGTGGACACGGCCATGGCGAAACTCCCTTCTCATTCATGGGACTTTACAAAAAGCCGGGGAGGGGCCCAGCCGGGAACCGCCTGCACCTCACGGGCAAACGATCCAGCCGACCGGGACACCCTTCCGGTGGAGAAGTTAATCCTTGACGACGCCGGTGTCTCCGAAGGCCTTGACAGCCGCTTCGGTAATGGCTTTATGCATATCCTCCGGCTTGATTTCACCGGCCAGAAGCGCCTGCATCTTCGGAATGATGACCTCATTTTCCAGTTTGGTGGCCTTGGCGCCCAGCTCAACCGGGATATCCGGACGGGCGGGAGCAGCGTGGGAGAGCAGCACCTTCACAGCGGCTTCGTTCTCGGGACTGCGGCTGACGGTAATGCTCTTGGCGGCTTCGGCGCCGGTTTTGCTGATGTGGGCCACGAACAGCTCGCTGTTGGTTTCAGCGGCAACCTTGCCGCTGGCCAGGAAGTAGGCGGCCTTGACCACGTTGGCTTTATGCTCGGCGGTGGGCTCCTTTTTGCCGCGGAAGGTGACATAGCCGTCTACCACGGTGCTGGAAACAGCAGGCTGGCCGAGGAAGCTGGGCACCGGCAGCACGATGTAATCCACCTTGATACTATCCTTGACGGCGCTACCGTCCTTGGCGTCAATCTTCCCGTTGTTGGTTTTGGCGGAGTTCTCGAAGGTGGCCAGGCCCTTACCGGTAATCATGGTTTGACCGGTGAGGAACATGTTCCAGCGTTTGCCTGCATCGATGGAGCCTAATTCCTTGGGCATGGAGCCGTCATCGATCATCTCACGGACCGCCTTCAGGACACCCAGATAGTTTTTGCTGGTGTAGGCATACTTCAGATCTTTCGTGAAGGGAGAGGGCATACCGGCGTTTTTCACCAAAATGCTCAGATAGTCCTTGGACGCCACACCGGAGGTGGCGAAGACGAAGCCGTACCGTTTGGTGGCGTTGCCGTCTTTAACTACGCCCTTCTTGATAGCTTCGCGGAATTCTTCATAGGTCCAGCCGGATTGTTGAACCTTTTTCCAATCGATGCCTGCCGCCTCAAGGAACTCCCGGTTGCCGCCGATGGCATGGGCCTCCATATAAGCGGGGAAGCCGTACAGGCTCTTGCCGTTCTTCATATATTCCAGAGGTCCCGGGTCAAAGTCGGAGACCATTTTGGCGTCGGCCAAATCGGTAATATCCATGAGCATCCCCTGCTGCACATACTTGGAGATGCCGTCCGAGCCGATAAACGCGATGTCAGGCGGGCTGCCTGCGTTCACCTGGGTGTCCAGCTTCTGGGTCATGTCCTCCCAGCTGGCCGGTTCGATTTTTAGCGTTAAGTTGGGATAAAGAGCGTTGAAGTCCTTGGCCATCTGCTCGAATTTCTTCTGGAAGTTGGCCGAAACCGGGGGAAGCAGGGCAGTGATGGTGTCCTTCTCGCCGGAAGCGGCGGCGCTTGCAGCAGGTGAGCCTCCCGCAGATGCGGCTGGGGCGGGAGAAGAGGCGTTGTCCTTACCGCCAGAGCAGGCGGCCAGGGGCGCTAGGGATAAAACGGCGGCTAACATGAGGGAGATGGACTTTCCTTTAGTAATCATTC
The DNA here is from genome assembly GCA_023391955.1 of Bacillota bacterium. Lineage (GTDB taxonomy): Bacteria > Bacillota > Bacilli > Paenibacillales > NBRC-103111 > Paenibacillus_AR. Next base: position 4,080 of record JAEWAA010000455.1, read on the forward strand.
CTTGCTTCCTCCTTTTGATGGTCAAAATGTATGGGTGAGTCTGAACTTCCGGCTGATGCGTTGGCAAAGGAAACAATCGCAGCGGTTAACCTTGCTGGTTGGTGCTTTGGTGCAAGCGGATGGCCTGCTTTAGCATTCCCTTGGTTTCGTCCAGGCGGCGCTGGCCGGCTGATGCATCCAAGCCGGTGACCAGCATCAGGATGGCCAGCTTGCAGCTGCCCCCTGCTTCGGCAAGAGCTTCTGCCGCTTCGGTTTCACCTGCTCCGCAAGCGGCGGTAATGATGCGGACCGCCCGGTCCCGGAGCTTGGCGTTGGTGGCCTTCAGATCCACCATGAGGTTGTCGTAGGTTTTGCCCAGCTTGACCATCACGCTTGTGGTGAGCATATTGAGCACCAGCTTCTGGGCCGAGCCGGACTTAAGCCGGGTGGAGCCCATAATAACCTCCGGTCCGACTACCGGAGCGATGGTCACCTGGCAGACCTCCGCCAGCCGGGAGTTCCGGTTGTTGACCACGCCGATGGTGGCGGCGCCCAGCTCTCCCGCCTTCCTCAAGGCGGCGATGACGAAGGCGGCGCTGCCGCTGGCGGAAATGCCCACCACCGCATCCCGGGCGGTGATGCCGCAGCGCTCCACGAGGGCGATGCCCTCCTCGGCCAGATCCTCGAAGCCCTCCACCGCTGTGCGGAGGGCGACATCGCCTCCGGCGATATGCCCCTGGATCAGCTCCGGCTCCACGCCGAAGGTGGGGGGGCATTCGGAGGCGTCCAGCACACCCAGCCGGCCGGAGGTGCCGGCCCCGATGTAAAATAACCTGCCGCCGTCAGCGAGACGGCTGTGGATCATATCCACGGCCTGCGCAATGCGGGGGATTTCCTCCGCCACTGCCGCCGGCACCTTGGCGTCCTCCCGGTTCAGAAGCGCCAGCATCTCTTCTGTTGAACATTCGTCAATGGTCCGGGTTGCCGGATTGATGGTCTCCGTCGTTAAGCCCGCTAAATATTCATTCATGCGCATTCTCCTACCTGGTGTGTTAGTTTTCAGCATGATCATGAGGGGGAACAAGGAGTTGTTGTTAGGTTACCTGCCATGCAATTGCTTTAAGCATAGTACCAATGCGCTTTTACTGTCAATCGTTTTTTGAAATAAAATTTCGGATTAAAAAAATACTATGATTATTATGCTCCAAAATTATATGGGAATTAGTGAAAAATATTCCTCGAAATTTTTATTGTTTAGCGTAATGAAAGGGCTTACATAAACACGTATATTGTTCGGACTTCCGGATTATGTCCGGCTTTGTCCGGCAGAGTGGTAAAAAACGGCGCTTTGTTTGACCAAGCGCCGCGTGGCAAATGAGCGGATTAGGGAACGTCGCAAGCCAACCTAACCCCTTCTGTGTTTGGCGGAAAGAATATTGTGGGTTTTCAAGAGGTATTTTTTGATGGAGTTGTACTCTGCGCTGGCTACACCGGCAAACAGAATGTCAATAACGGTCAACATGGCAATCCGGGAGCCCATGGCTCCGCTTCGCATTGTGATCTCCTGGGAGGAGAAGGTCAGCACAATGTCCGAGCGCTGTGCCAGCTCGCTTTTGCCGAAGCGGGTCAGGGCGATGGTGGTGGCGCCGTTTTTGAGGGAGATATCCAGGGCGTCCAGAATCTCCTCGGTATCACCCGAATTGGAAACAAAAACCGCTACATCGCCGCGTTCCAAAAGGGTTGCTGCAGTAAGCTGGCTGTGCCCGTCCGTATAGGCATGGCACATCTTGTTGATCCGCGAAAACTTCTGCTCCCCGTCCCGGCATACCAGACCGGATGCACCGATGCCGAAGAAGACGATGCGGTGAGTTTCCCGCAGTGCCTTTACAGCCTTGGCCACCTCCGTGTGGTCGATAATGGACAGGGTATCGTCAATGGACTTGGCGTTGTTGCGGGCCACATTGGAGATGATGACGTCCAGCTCATCTCCCGGCTGAATATCGGAATAATGGGCGGGCTGTTCCTCATCATGGGAGCCCAAAGCGGCGGACAAGCTGACAATAAAGCTGCGGTATCCGTTATAACCCATGGTTTTGCAGAAACGGAGAACCGATGCGTCGCTGGTGCGGCTGAACAGTGCCAGGCTTTTGATGGAAAGATGGGGGATCTCCCCCGGATTGGCAAGGATATACTCGGCAATGAGCTTTTCGACGGGGGTGAGGCTTTC
>JAEWAA010000551.1 GCA_023391955.1 Bacillota bacterium
TAGATGAGCTGCCTCAGCTGTGGAACGTGCTGCGGGGAGACATGAGCCTGGTTGGGCCGCGGCCTTCTCTTCCACGGGAAGTGGAGGAATATTCCCACTATGACCGCCAGCGCCTTCTGGTTACACCGGGCTGCACCGGCCTGTGGCAGGTGAGCGGACGCAACAGCCTCTCCTTCGACGAGATGGTGGAGCTGGACCTTCATTATATAGAGAAGCGCAGCTTCTTCTATGATGTGAAGCTGATCATCCGCACGGTGAAGATCATGATCGCGCCAAATAGCGCGTATTAAGTCCCCCTGATAAACTTTTGATGATGGGAGCGTTAAGCATGAATATTTCGGTAATCGGCACAGGATATGTGGGATTGACCACAGGCGTGGCTTTGGCTCACTTGGGGCACAAGGTTGTGTGTGCGGATATTGATGAGGCCAAGGTAGAGCTCTTGAACAAGGGTATACCGCCGATCTACGAGCCCGATTTGGAGGAGCTGATGGCCAAGTCCCGCTCCCGTTTGACCTTCACCACCTCCTACCGGGAAGCCATCTTGGAATCGGATGTGGTCTTTATTGCCGTGGGAACACCGGCCAATGATGACGGCTCCCCCAACCTGACCTACTTGCACGAGGCCTTCGACAATGTGCTGAAGACCCTGGCGCATAAGGCCACCCCGACGCTTCTGGTGAACAAAAGCACCGTTCCCGTAGGAACGGCGGACCGTTTTAAGGATGAAATCCGCAGAAGAGGGATGGGGCAGGTGGTGGATATCGCCTCCAACCCCGAGTTCCTGCGGCAGGGGCGGGCCGTATATGATACGCTCCACCCTGAGCGGATTGTGGCAGGCGGCAGCGAACGGGCGGCCCGCATTCTCCAGAGCGTCTATAAGCCTCTTCTGGACCAGGAGAAGATTCCCTTCCTGCATGTGGACCTGCGGAGCGCCGAGCTGGCCAAATATGCGGCCAATGCCTTCCTGGCCATGAAAATTTCCTTCATTAATGAAATGGCCAATGTCTGCGACTGTGTAGGGGCGGATGTGCTGAAGATCGCCGAGGTTATCGGCTCCGACCACCGGATCGGGCCGGCCTTCCTGAATGCCGGCATCGGCTATGGCGGCAGCTGCTTCCCCAAGGACACACGGGCCTTGCGCTACATCGCTGATACCAGCGGCTACGACTTCAAGCTGCTGTCCGCTGTAATCGAGGTGAATAACGACCAGCGGTATATGATGGTGCAGAAGCTGCGCCGGGAGCTGGGAGAGCTTAGCGGCCGCAAGATCGCGGTGCTGGGGCTGACCTTCAAACCTGCCACCGATGACCTGCGGGAGGCGCCCAGCATTCCCGTCATCCAAGAGCTGCTGGCCTTAGGCGCGCAGGTCTGGGTCCATGATCCCGTAGCCATGGAGAAGGCCAAGGAGCTTTTGCCGGCGGGGGTCCACTTCGCGAAGGATTGCGAGGAATGCCTCCAGGATGCGGAAGCGGCTCTTCTGGTCACGGAGTGGCCGGAGTATCTGCGCACCGTGCCAGTTGCAGCGCCTGGGCTCATGAAGCGCCCCCTATTCATTGACGGACGCAACGCCATCCCCGAAAACGCCCGGGCCGGGCTGGACTACCACGGCATCGGCATTCCCGGCACCTCTCGCAAGGAAGAGGGGCCCGTTACACTGAAATTCTAACTTGAATCTGGAGAGTGTCTAGCCTATGAGCACAATCGTTCCATTAAAAATAGCGGTTGTGGCTTTTGAGCTCCCCCGGGTGAACCAAAAAACCGGGGGGGTCAGCCACTTCAACCACCGGCTGTGCAGCGCCCTTTCGGAGATGGGGCATGATGTCACAGCCTTTACCTCCCAGCCCACCATTCCGGGAGTGGATTACAAGACCATTATTGTGGAAGGGGCGGGCGAGGAGGAAAAGGGCAGATTCTACCGGTATTATGTGGCTCCGCTCAAGAGCCGGAAGCTGGACTTCCGCCCATATGACCTGGTGCTCTCCAGCGGCGATGATTGGGCTATGAAGCGCAGCGGCGCCAAGTGGCTCCGCATCATGCACGGCAGCGCCCTCAGGGAAATGCAGCATAACAAAAGACTGGTTCGCAAGGTGAACCTGTCTTTTTTGTATCTGCTGGAGCTGCTCTCCTCCCTGCGGTCCGATGCCACGCTGTTTAACTCCGCAGACACCCGCAAGCTGTATCCAACCCGCTCCTCCGACAAAATCATACATTTGCCGGTGGACCGCCGGATCTTTCATCCCGGTCCGAAGGAGAATGCCCCAACGATCCTCTTCGTCGGCGGACTGGACAGCCGCAAGCGGGGCAGATGGCTGCTGGAGCTGTTCAACACCGTAATCAAACCCCAAGTTCCGGAGGCCCAGCTGTGGATGGTCAGTGAAAAAGGACCTGATGCGGCAGGAGTTACCTATTACAAGAACCTGGGCATTGAAGAGCTGGCCGGTCTGTACCGAAGAGCCCATGTGTTCAGCATGCCCTCCACCTACGAAGGCTTCGGTATCCCTTATCTGGAAGCAATGGCAAGCGGCACTTTTGTGGTTACCACCCCCAACCCGGGTGCCAATGAAATTCTCCAGCATGGCAGGTTCGGCAGGATCGTGCAGGACCACCAGCTGGCCGATAGTCTGACCGGCGCTCTCTTGAATCCCCAAGCTCACCGGGACACGGTGGAGGCGGCTTTGGAATGGGCAGATGACCATTCCTGGCCCGCTATCATCCGCCAGTATCTGGCCTATGTTTGATAATCCGATTTTCAATTTGGGGGTACGGTTTTGGGATGTAGTGACGGACCGCTTGGGGTTAACAATGAACTGGCTGCAGCGGCAGGTCTGGCTGCGCAACCTGATTATGGCGGCTATTATGCTGGGCGGCTGCTTATACCTGGGGAAGTATACGTCCTTCAACAAAACCATGGTGGTGCAGCTCATCGGCCTCACCGCGTTTTTGCTGCCGGCGTTTCTTTTGGCTTTGGCAAAGGGCAACGGACTTCTCATTTATATCAGCCTCATGTGGGCGGTCGCACCGGAAATCAGGCGCCTGGCCGACTATTATATGGGCTATTATCACGCGGTGTCCTTAATCAGCCTGCTGCCACTGTTGACTACAGGCATGCTGCTCCTGCGGATTCTGCATAAGGGGATTCCGGAGAACAAGCCCATCCGCTCCATGATTGCCATGTTCCTGATTCCCTTCGGATATGCGGCGGTGATCGGGATTGTCATCAACCAGGCAGCGGGGCTGTACACGGTGCTGACGGCGGTGGCGCCGTTGTGTATCTTCATTTATCTGATCAGCCATCCCCTCAAAAGAGAGGAGAAGGACCGCTTCATGGCCATGTACGCCACGCTGGCGGTGCTGCTCTCCATTTACGGCTGGATTCAGTACATCTATCTTCCGCCTTGGGATCTCATGTGGATGTACGGAGCCAAGATGATCTCTCTCGGCAAGCCGGCTCCCATGCAATTCCGGGTATTCTCCACCATGAACTCAACGGGGCCGCTGGCCATCTTCCTCATCTCGGCTCTCATCCCCATGGTGGTGAACCGCAAATGGCGGGGGCCTTTTGGGCTGCTGGGTATTCTGATCGTGCTCTCCACGCTGGGCACCACGCTGGTCCGCTCCGCTTGGGTGACCCTGATTGTGGGCATTCTGGTGTATGTGCTTTTGGCCAAAAGCGCCAGCCGCCTGAAAATCATCCTGACCCTGACAGCCGTATCGGTTGCGGCCATACTGGCTTTGCCTCTCCTGCCCAACTCGGAGCAGCTGACGGACCGGGTGGGAACCCTGGGAAACCTGGAGGAGGACGGCTCCTTCAACGCCCGCATCGGGCTGGCGCTCCATGCGGTGCCGGAAATCCTAAAGCAGCCCTTCGGGATGGGCTTCGGCAGTATCGGCCAAAGCTCCAGCAAGCTGGGTGACGGGGAAGGGTTTGCAGGCCTGGGTTCAGTAGACAACGGCTACCTGGGAACCTTCGCTACCTACGGTTTGATCGGGGGGCTGTTATTCTTCCGGGCTGTGCTGCTCTATTACCGGCGGATCCGCACGATTCCG
>JAEWAA010000601.1 GCA_023391955.1 Bacillota bacterium
GGTGTGGACGGTCCTGCAGCGGATCCCGGCGTTTCACCACGGGGATACAGTACGGTTTTGATGCCATATACCAGACCTGCCGCCAGCACTAGAGTAGTTAAAAGTCCGGCTGTCCCGGCAATCCGCCAGAGCACACGGGTATTGCTCATGTCAGAAGTCCCCCATTTCCCAACTGCTTGTCTAATTACATCGGATAAAGTAAGAGTAAGTGTTCCTGCCGCAATTTGCAAATACATGAAAATTCAGCATGGGTCATTTCCGTGGGCGGCTGCTCTAGCTTGAGCAAAAAAAAGAAGCCGTACAAACGGCTTCTAGTGAACGACATTTTCCTTGGCGGGGATAAAGATTTCGAACACGTCACCGTGCTGCAGAATCGTAATATCCTTGGACTTGACCTTCATCACGACCACGTCGGGCTTGGCCTTCATCCGCTCAATATAATGCTCCGGCACTTCTCCGGCTTCACTGACGGTCACGCCTTCGATTACGCGCTCTTCATTATCCTTAAAGGGAATGTTCAGCACTTCTTCATAGATATCGGAGAAAAGCTCAAAATTCTTCGTGTATACAGCGATGCACTTCAATGTAATCCCATCCTTTGAATGTTCAAGTCAATACAGTGGAAGAACCGGTACTGCTTTCCTTAGATTTCCTGTTTCCGCCGGTTTTCATACGTTTCTTGCCTTCTTTGCAGACATCCAGCAGCGGACATATGCCGCAGGCGGGATTCTGCGCCTTGCAATGGTAACGGCCAAAGAAAATCAGCCGGTGATGCGTCAGGGTCCATTCATCCCGGGGAACACCCGCCATCAGGCGTTTCTCCACCTCCAGGACCGAATCGGTCTCCTTGGCGATGCTAAGACGTTTAGATACACGCTCCACATGCGTATCCACAGCTATGGCAGGTACGCCGAAGGCATTGGATACCACAACATTGGCCGTTTTGCGGCCTACCCCGGGAAGCTTCACAAGCTCCTCATGCGCCTCCGGGATTTGTCCATGATAATTCTCCAGCAGGATCCGGCACAAGCTCTGGATATTCTTCGCTTTGTTCCGGAACAAGCCGATGCGTCTGATGTCCTCCTCCAATTCGGAGATGGGGACAGCAATATAATCCTCGGGCGTACGGTACTTCTGAAAAAGGGTTGCGGTCACTTTATTCACCGTCTCGTCCGTACATTGGGCGGAGAGCAATACGGCAATGGTCAACTCGAAGGGATTCGAGTGATTCAGCTCACAATGGGCATCCGGAAACATCTCGGCAATGGTATCCAGGATATGACGCAACTGCTTTTTGTTCATACGGCGGTCTTCACCTCCGTTGATTGCCGTACCTACCTTGGTGCCTGCAGAACGTCAAGAATTATTTTAGATAAACCAAAGTTTAACGAAAAACCAATGGTAAATCAATGCTATAGTTCAAAGAAAATCGAATATTTTCGGAACAATGGCAAGATTTAACGTGAAAAGTCGTCTTTTGGCGTTTTTCGTCCTTGAAAAAACCGCCAAGCTTGCGGAATCCCGCAGGCTTGACGGCTCATAGTGCTTCATTCTGAAAATAATGAGAACCGACTTAGGACTGAATATCCACTTCCACTATTTTACCGTTAATCAGGTACAGAGTTACGGTTTTGCCCGACGGGATGCTTGCCGGTGAATAGGAAATGGAGCCCTGATGGACATATGCCTTGGTATGGAATGGATAGTTCCGCGATTCGCCCAGGCTTTCCCGAAGCACATACAGATTGTTTGTTGCGGTATCATAATAGTCGGTTTTGCGGACCAAGGAGGTGGCGGTGTAAATGGTGTACACGCCGTCCTGCCCCTTAACGGCCTCCACACGGTCGCCTGCCTTCAGGTCTGCCAGTGTGGTGTCGGATAAGCTTGTACGCTTCACAACGGCTGTTTTGCCCACTTCCAGTGTTTTGCCGGCGGAGCCCGCCTCAGAAATGGTAACTTTGCCTGCCGCGGCGTCTACAGACAGCACACTGCCTCTGGATACGGGGGCGGCTTGCACCTTCTCAATGGTGGTGCCTTTGTAGTGCATGATATACGGATCCTCATTGGACATGGAGTCGATGGTGATTTCCTGGCCGTTCATATTATAGATCTTGGTTGAATAAGGCAGGGTCAGCGTAGTGGATCCGTTCAACGGGTCACGAAGAGTCAGCTGGCGGTTGCTGCCGCTTTTGTTGGCCAGATAAACCAGGAACGTGCGGGACACCTCTACCATGCTGATATTAGTGCCGGTGGAATCCAGCAAAATGGTCACAGGCTCACCGACGATCAAATCCGTAATGGCAGGATTGGATTTGTTGGGAATCACAATTCCTACAGCCGTTCCTAAATTCAAGGTTAAATACTGTTCGCCCATTTTCAGCGTAATGGTTCTCGCAAGCGGCGATACCTGTGCAATTGTGCCTTGGTAGTTGTATACGATGCTGATTTTCTTCACTTTCTTTTCCGAAGAGGCCGTAATATCGATTTTTCTGCCTTCGGTCAAGTTGGAGGTCCCCAAAGTGAAGGTCGTGGTGGTGCCGTATAGCTCAAACACGGTCGTGTCCGACAGCTCGTACAGTTCTTTTTTGCCGGCCTGATTGGTTACGATCAGAACCTTGCCTTTGGCATCATAGCTAAACACGGTGTTCATGTATTCCGTTTGTAATGCGCGGCTAGTGGCGATGGCCTCGATCACATTATTACTATCATCCAGAATAAGCTTCACTTCGTCATCTATTTCCAGATCCCTGAAAGTAGTAAATTCCATCCCGGGAATAGTGACCTTCAAGTTGTTATCAAAGGTATAAAGTGCAGGTTTGCCTTTAGCGGTACTAAAGATGGTAATGTATTTGTAGTTCTTGTCTTCCTTGATATCCGTAATCCGGCCCTTGTCGCTGGGCGGCTCATAGGCCTCCAGCATGGTCATTTCCGTGAGCACATCCGTATTGATGACGAAGGAAATTTTGTCCTTGGCTTTGATGGCCGAGATATCCCCGCCTGCAGCGCCCGCATAATACGTTACAGTAGTGGCCAGGGGATAGGTTGCCGTGGAGCCGTCAGTTTCGCGGACGGTGATCTTCTTGTCTGTCAGATTGACGGATTGGATGACCCCTTCTGCTGTTTTGTTCAGCGGGATATGCTTCACGGTAATGGAGGTATATTTGGCCTTGCTGCCAGTTCGATGCAGCGTCAGCACGGTTCCCGGAACCAAGTCGCTTGAGGCCAAACCCTTGCCGTCCTTGTCCACGATGGATAAGGGAATCTGGATCTGGGCTGTAATTTCCTTGCCGTTAGTCTTCATAACAACCTGGGAAGTGTTGAAGTCCAGACTTACCAGCGTACCATCCAAGATATTGGCCGCTTGTCCGTTCTCTTCAATAACCTCAGCAAACAGCACATTGCCGTCCTTCACGACGATAAACAGCTTATTGCCCTGTTTAAGAGACTGCGCTGTGGAAGTGGCGGATTGGTTCAGTCCGTAGAATACCGTATCTGCGTTAAAGCCGAAGGTTTTCTGGTCGCCGTAGTCATCACTTAATACAACGGCCTTGTCGGTGACGCTCTCCACAATTCCCAGACCGGAGATATCTGTGGAATCCATATACGGGCTTGTCCGGCTCAGGAAGGTGGCCATTTCGGCGCGGGTTACGGATTTGGCGGGCTTGAAGGTGCCGTCGTCCAAACCGTCCACAATCTTCAACGCCACTGCCTGGTTGATAAAACCTCTTGTAGAAGCGGAAATGTCCGCATCGTCAGCAAACCGGGTGGTTTGGTTGGCCAGCTCATTGGCTTCGGCTTGCTTGCCGATGGACCGGATAACCAGCTTAGCTACCCATTCCCGGGAGGCCTGGCGGGTTCCCCAGCCGGTTCCCGAAGCAGCGGATTCCTCCGGATAGGAGATGATCCCCTTTTCCAGAGCCATAAACAGATATTTCTTGGCGTAATCGGATACCTGCAGATCGGAGGCAAAGGCGGGCAACTCGCCCGCCGCTTTCTCCAGTCCCAGCATCCGGACCAGCATGGTAACCACTTCCTCCTGGGTTACGGAGCTGTTCGGATCATAAATACCAGCTGATTTGCCGTCCACAATTCCCAGCAAAGCCAGCTTGGTTATGTACTTATTGGCCCAATGGGAGACGGGCACATCCGTAAATTTCAGGTTGGGCTTCGTGGAGGCATTCTGGACCGTTGACTGGGGAGCAGTAGTGTCCGTAAGGGCAGCCATTGCGGTTGTACCTAAGGTCAGACTTGCCGTAAGCAAGACAATCACAGCTTTTGTCGCTCTTTTTTTCAAAGTCGTTGTTCTCCTCTCTATCTGTCTCTCCTAAGATTAACGCTTAAACCACTCGGGAAGCTCAAAATGGCCCATCAAGGATTCGGGCTTTTTGCCGTTTACCAGAATCTCAAAGGTTTCCACTTCGTTGAATTGGAACAGGGTTTTGCGGAAAGCATCCAGCAAAAGTCCTTCTCCGGCAGAACCCAGCCTGTCCTCATCGGGCAGATTCAAATTAACGGACAGCTTGCCGGAATCCAGTTTCGCGGACAAAAAGGTGGTTTTGGGACACAAGGATACTGCATCGGCAGACGGGCTTTTCTTCAGGGCGTTCAACGCTGCCAGATACTTGTTCTCATCCTTGTCGAATTTGATATTGACCTGTTTTTCCACCAAAGCGGTATTATCGCCGTTGGCTTGGCCGAAATATGCCTTGATGGCCGCCTCCTTTTCCTGAACGGGAGACGGTGTTGCGGGTGCAGCGGACTGGGAGGGCGCCACCGAAACGGCGGGCGTACCTGTCGCTGCTGGGGTGGAAGCGGCATTCCTCTCCTTGGCTCCGCAGCCTGTGGCCACCAGCGATAAAGAAACGGCAACTCCCAGCAGTATACATATTCTTCTGTTCAAGTATCAATCCCTCCTTATGGAATCTGCAAATATTCCCGGATGCCCGCGGCGATGGCCTCTGCTGTCTGGAGCTGGAGCTTCTCCGTAAATAAAGCGGCTTCCTCTTCAGGGCTGGAAAGATAGCCAATTTCACAAAGCACCGCAGGCATGACGGTTCGTAAGGTCACCCGGAGATCATTCTTGCGCACACCCCGGTCATTGAAGCCGGTAGCGGGCAAAATGCGGCTGTGCAGAATATCCGCCAAAGCGCGGCTTTCATCCCTGGAGTAATAGGTCTCCGTTCCGCTGACGGTGTCCTTGTTGAAGCTGTTGGCATGTACGGATACAAAAACATCCGCATTCAGCCGGTTGGCGAAATCCGCCCGTTCGTTCAGTTCTACAAACGTATCATCCTGCCGTGTCAGCTTCACCTGAAGGTTGGGGATGTTCTCCAGCGCTTTGGCGATTTTGAGCACCATGGACAGGTTGAAGTCCTTTTCCTTTCGGCCGGTGATTTTGGAGATTGCCCCGGGATCTCCGTCACCGTGACCGGCATCCAGCACCACAAGGAAAGTATACCCCTTCATGGCGATGGTAAGCTCGGCCGGGTTCCTGCCTTCTAATAAAGTATAGTCGATTTTCTGCTTCAGGTCGACTACGATTCGGACTGTAGGCGGCTGGTCCTGGAATTGCGAGAAACGGATGCGCTCGGAAAATTCAGCAGAGATGGCCAATTCATTGACTTGTCCGACCGACTTTCCGTTCACCGTTTGAGCCAGGCGGGCGCCGGGTAAATCGATAACAAGACGAGACGGATTGGACAGATGCGTGAATACCGGCTGAGGCACAGCACGGTCGGCCTTTATGGTCATATGCCCATCCGAGAAACTGATGGATTGGATGACGGAAACCACATTATCGGGACCTGTTGACGGGGATGTGCCCGGTGTTGCGCCGGGAGCAGCCGTTGAGCCGGGTAAAGTCGGCTTAGACGTGCTGGAAGGTTTGGATGATGGCGTAGCAGACGGCATGATGGATGCCGATGAAGATGCAGATGGCGACGGTTTAGGTGTAGCGGCAGGACTGGGTGTTGCCGTTGCAGCCGGCGGGTTCGACGCTCCCGCTTTGGGCGGCTCCGAGGATTGCCCGCCGGAAACCGGAATGGAGCTGCTTTTGTCAAACAGAAATACAGACCGTGTCAGGTTGTCCCATTGGACATCCATGCCCAAATTCTCCGTAACGAACCGGACAGGCAAAAGGGTGTTGCCGCTGTCCAAGATCGGGGCGGTTTCCAGCTTGAAGGCTGCTCCGTTGACACTGGCGACGGGGTTGTTGATGGCCAACTGCAGGAGTGCTCCATCACGCTTGATGGTGACCTGCTGCTTTTCCTGATTCCACGAGACCTCTGCTCCCAGCTCCTCCGAGATAATCCGGACCGGAACAAGAGTCAGATCATTGACAATCCGCGGCGGCACCTCCGGCAAAAGCTCCGTGCGGTTCAGGAAAAGCCGGACCTGGTTGTCCGCAGCATAGCTTGTCCCTCCCCCTCCGCTCCACATGAGCACCAACAATACAGCACCGACCAACGCTGTTACAAGTTTCTTCATGATTCACCTCTGCATGCTGTTCTCGCGACAGGGGTTGGCAAAATAACCCTCTGTACTGTCATCATATAGACGCGGGAAAACGCATTTTGTTGCGTACCTTGGAAGAAAATCCCCCTTCTTCTGCAGGAGCCCGCAAACCTGTCCGCACAAGACGCCAAAAACTCCCTGATCCTCACGGACAGGGAGTTTTTCATGCAGTTTAATAT
>JAEWAA010000042.1 GCA_023391955.1 Bacillota bacterium
ATGGAGAGCTCGACATGATCAAGGAAGCCACGGATTTGGGGGCGTTGACTCATTTCACCAAACCCTTTGACATTGATGAGCTGCGTCTGGCCGTAAACACGGAGCTGCGGCATTTTGGGCCGAACAGCAGCTTTGCCATCTAGGCCGTGTCTGAAAACTCGCTTGAGGGCACCTTTTTGCTCCCTTCGGAGTCTTCAGACACACCCTAATCAGGCAAGCGCGTTTCAGGTCTTTTGCCTTACCTTTGATCCTGCCGGCAGGATCATTTTTTTTTCGCAGGAGGTGCTTTGCGGATTGCCGCGGGCAGACAGGGAACACTAGGGCCTGTCTGAAAACCCGCTTGAGGGCATCTTGCCCCGCCTTTTCGCCCCATGCTGCGTTGCTTTTGCTTAACGCCTGAAACGGATGGCCTTTTTCCCTTTACAATCCGCCAGGCAGAAGGTTTTTTGCGGGCTTGGTTACACATGGCAGGGTTGTATGATATAATGTTCCAGATGATTGAAAACAGATAGGAGGAAACCTGCATGTCTTTGTTAGTTTCTATGAATGAGTTCCTTCCGCAAGCCAAAGCAGGCAAGTATGCGGTGGGTCAATTCAACATGAATAACCTTGAGTTTGCTCAAGCCATCACTGAAGCAGCTACAGAATTGAAATCCCCGATTATCTTCGGTGTCAGCGAAGGCGCACTGAAGTACATGGGTATTGAGTACACCGTTGCTCTTGCGGAAGCTTCCGCCAAGAAATCCGGTTTGCCCATCGCCCTTCACCTGGACCACGGCAGCAGCTTTGAAGTTGCCATGAAGTGTATCCGCGCCGGCTTCAGCTCCGTTATGTTCGACGGCTCCCACTATTCTTTCGAGGAGAACATCCGTCTGACCAAGGAAATCGTGAAAGTGGCTCATGCCATGGGCGTTTCCGTTGAAGGCGAGCTGGGCACCATCGGTGGTACTGAAGACGACATCAGCCATGACGAAGCCAGCGCTCAATTGGCCAAGCCGGAAGAAGCCCTGCGTTTCTACGAAGAAACCAAGGTTGACGCTTTGGCAATTGCTGTTGGTACGGCACACGGCGTTTATAAAGGCGAAGTAAAGATCCACAACGATATCATTGAAAAGGTTGCAGCTGCGATTCCGGTTTCCATCGTGCTGCACGGCGGATCCGGCGTGCCGGACGAGCTCATCGCTCAAGCAATCGCTGCAGGTGCTTCCAAGATCAACGTAAACACTGAGAACCAAGTTGCCGGTACTGCCGCTATCCGCGAAGTGCTTGCCAAGGATTCCAAGGTGTATGATCCCCGCAAGTACCTGACACCTGCCCGTAACGCCATGATCGAAGTGGTGAAATCCAAGATTCAGCTTTTCGGCAGCGCCGGCAAAGCTTAATCTGTTTTCCGTAATGTGACATAATTCGGAAAGGGAAAGCATCCATCTTTTACAGATGCCTTCCCTTTCTATTGTTATGGGAACCTATTTGCGCGTCTAATGCTGTCGCAATCGATAGAATCATAGGAAGCGGCGCGGCTGCCTCCACCTTGGAAACACGGCCTCATCTTTGCACCTCACTATCCTGTCCCCCGAATTCGGTTTGTTGCTGCACAACGCCTAACGGCGTACAAGTCCCTTACATATGCAGGTCTGGTTTGCCTTCTGCTTATGCTTATGAACAGTGCGTGTTACCGGTTAACGTTTGGCTCATTCCGGGATTCTGTCCGGGTGGCGGTGGTTATCCGCTCTTTTCTGGCGGGTCTGGCAGGTGGTGTGGCCAGGTGTATGTATGCTGTGATAGCGCTCATTAAATGTATGCTAATAGACAGTTTGCCGGGAAAATCGGGATATAGCGTACACAAAATGTATGCTAAACCCCTGGAATCGTGGAAAAAGCGGGTTAGTGGAGTGGATAGCGAACATTTTATGATTGTTATTTAGTATAAAATGCTGCGAAATATCGGATAGCGTACATTTTTTGACGCTTACATTTTTTTATAAAGCCTATAGTGATAGCTTACGAAGTAAGTTTTGTCTCGCGACAAAACCCAGATAATGCTTACGAAGTTAGCTTTGCCCTCGGCAAAGCTTTTAGGAGGAAAAGGTGCAGATGCAGAAACTGATGATCGCAGGCGGCTCGCCCTTGCGGGGAACCGTCACCATCAGCGGCGCCAAAAACAGCGCCCTTGCTTTAATCCCGGCTGCGCTCCTTGCGGAGACCCCCGTCACCTTAGATAATTTGCCCGTGTTAAGCGACGTCTCCATCTATCGCGAACTTCTGGTGGATCTGGGGGCAGGCGTGGAATGGCAGGGAGACCAGATGACCATTGATCCCTCCGCCTTGAAGTCCGTGCCTATGCCCAACGGGAACGTCAAGAAGCTCCGCGCCTCCTATTATCTGATGGGTGCGCTATTGGGGCGGTTTGGCGAAGCCGTCATCGGTTTGCCCGGCGGCTGTAATTTTGAACCGCGTCCCATTGACCAGCACATCAAGGGATTCGAAGCCCTCGGCGCCCGGGTAAGCAATGAGTACGGAGCCATTCACATTCAAGCCAAGGAACTGCGCGGCGCGAAGATTTATCTCGACGTGGTCAGCGTTGGCGCCACCATTAACATCATGCTGGCAGCCTCCCGGGCCAAAGGTGTGACTTTGATCGAAAATGCGGCCAAAGAGCCTGAAATTATAGATGTTGCTACACTGTTGAACAACATGGGAGCCCGCATCAAGGGAGCCGGCACGGAAACCATCCGGGTGGAGGGAGTCAGCGAGATGCACGGCTGCCGCCATTCTATCATTCCCGACCGGATCCAAGCAGGTACCTATATGATTGCCGCCGCGGCCACCCGGGGCGATGTCATCGTAGATAATATTATTCCGAAGCATATGGAAGCGGTCACGGCCAAGCTGCGGGAAATGGGCGTCCAGATTACCGAGATGGATGAAGCCATCCGGGTGCTGGGCCAGCCGGGTTACCAGGCGGTGGATGTGAAGGCGCTGGTGTATCCGGGTTTTGCCACGGATATGCAATCGCCTATGGCCAGCCTCCTGACTCAGGCCAGCGGCACCAGCCTGCTCACTGACTATGTGTATAACAACCGGTTCAAGCATGTTCCCGAGCTGGTGCGCATGGGGGCCAAAATTAAGGTGGAGGGCCGGACCGCCATTATTGAAGGTAACAGCCTGTCCGGAGCGAAAGTGAAGGCGACGGATCTTAGAGCTGGAGCTGCCTTGGTGGTGGCAGGGCTGACTGTGCCCGGCGGCGGGCTGACCGAGGTGACCGGTGTGGAATATATCGACCGGGGCTATGACAATCTGGTAGAAAACCTGAGTATCTTGGGCGCCCAGGTTTGGCGGGAATAAGAGATAGGCATTTGGGGTAAACTGGTTAAACGTATTGTGTACAAATGAGAATGAAAATTTTAATAGAGCGTGGTGGTTAATGAGATGGATATGCAACTGTCCGAGCTTCAGACGCTGAAGCTCACTGAACTGTACAAGCTGGCCAAACATCATCAGATTCCTTATTATGGCCAAATGAAGAAAAAAGAGCTGATTTTTGCCATCCTGCGGGCCCAGGCGGAAAAGGGCGGCCTGATGTTTATGGAGGGGGTTCTGGATATCCTCCAGGAGGGCTTCGGCTTCCTGCGTCCCATCAATTATTTGCCCAGTGCGGAGGATATCTATATCTCCGCTTCCCAAATCCGCAAATTCGACCTGCGCTCCGGCGACGTCGTCTCCGGCAAATGCCGTCCTCCCAAGGAAAATGAGCGGTATTTCGGCTTGCTCCAGGTAGAAGCGGTAAACGGCGAAAAACCGGAAACAGCTGCAGAGCGGCTTCATTTTCCCGCGCTGACTCCTCTTTATCCCCAGAAGAAAATTACGTTGGAGACCAATCCCACTCAGATTTCCACCCGGGTCATGGATCTGTTGGCGCCTGTGGGCATGGGCCAGCGGGGGTTGATCGTGGCTCCGCCTAAGGCAGGCAAAACCCTGCTGCTGAAGGAAATCGCCAACAGCATTTCCACCAACTATCCCGATGTGGAGCTGTTTGTGCTGTTGATTGACGAACGTCCTGAGGAAGTAACCGATATGCAGCGTTCGGTCAAGGGAGAGGTTGTGGCCTCTACTTTTGACGAGCTGCCGGAGAATCATATCAAGGTGGCCGAATTGGTGCTGGAGCGGGCCCAACGGCTGGTTGAGCATAAGAAGGATGTTGTGATCCTGCTGGACAGCATCACCCGGCTGGCACGGGCGTACAACCTGGTTGTGCCTCCTACCGGCCGCACATTGTCCGGCGGTATTGATCCGGGGGCTTTCCACCGGCCCAAACGTTTCTTCGGCGCAGCCCGGAACATTGAGGAAGGCGGCAGCCTGACCATTCTGGCTACAGCCCTCATCGAAACCGGCTCCCGGATGGATGACGTTATCTACGAAGAATTCAAGGGAACCGGCAACCTGGAACTGCATCTGGACCGGAAGCTGGCGGAGAAGCGGATCTTCCCCTCTATCGATATCCGCAAATCCGGCACACGCCGGGAGGAAATGCTGCTGGCCAAGGAAGAGCTGGAGAAAATCTGGGCGCTGCGCAAGAACATGCAGGATACCCACGAGTTTACGGAAGCCTTCCTGAAGCGGCTTAGTGAAGCGAAGACCAATCAGGAATTCTTGGAGAATCTGGACCCCACGGGTAATATCCGGAAGGCCAAAACCTCCGTTTCTTAAACCAACAGGATCCCGCAGATGAAAAAGGAGGCAGTTACGTTGATGCGACTGGTATACGCCGATCAAGACGGCAAGGTCTATGACCATCCCGATTGCGAGGCTTTAGGGCGCAGCGGCGATATGATCGTCGATCTGTTGGAGGATGAGCTGATTCCTCTGCCGGAAGGAGCGACGCTGGTCAGCCTGCCTTGCACCCGTCCTGTATATGCCGATCCGGCAACGGGCGATATGAAGGTTATGCAAGGGGAGTATAACGCCGTCGGGGCGCTGCTGCCCCAGGGCTACACCCGGCTTCTCATTCCCGCTTACATCAAGTCCGATAAAACCTCGGTGCTGCCCCTGTTCGGGTACACCGCCGTGGTCTGGAAGAATGACGGCTTCTATGTCGCCGCCGAGCAATGCGACGATCCCCATAAATGGAATCCCAATACCTGCGATCCCCGGGAGCTGAAACGGAAGGTCCGGCAGCTGACAGAGCAATATCCTGAGAACCGGCTCTATACCCACCTGTCCAATTGTGCGCTGGAATATGAATGCCTGACGGCATCCAATACCTTCCTTGGCCGTTGGGAGGGCGGTGTGCCGGTATCCTATTCCTGCAACGCAGGCTGCTTCGGCTGCATCTCCGAGCAGGATGAGGGCAGTGCCTTCGTGGCGCCGCAGACGCGGATGAACTTCAAGCCTACTGTAGATGAGCTGGTGCAGCTGATGCTCCAGCATTTGACTACACCGGAGTCTATCATCAGCTTCGGGCAGGGCTGCGAGGGGGAACCCTCCACCCAGGCGCCTATCATTATCCAGGCAATCAAGCGGGTGAGAGAGATCACCTCCATGGGATATATCAATATGAATACCAACGCGGGTCTGACGGATCATATCCGGGGGATCGTGGACGCAGGTTTGAATCTGATCCGGGTCAGTACGATCAGTGCATTGGATGATCATTACAATGCCTATTACCGCCCAAGAGGCTACAGTTTGGCCAATGTGGAGAAGTCTCTGCGTTATGCCGCCGACAAGGGTGTGGTTACCTCCATCAATTATCTGGTGTTTCCTGGGGTTAGCGACAGGGAAGAGGAGATTGAAGCGATGGTCGGGTTGGCCCAGCGGACGGATCTGAAGCTCATCCAGCTGCGCAACCTGAACATCGACCCGGAGAGCTATCTGGGGCTCATTCCGAAGCCCCGGGGCGAAATCCTCGGCATGAAGCAGATGCTGGACATCTTCCGTGCAGAATTACCCGGTACGAAGCTTGGCTCATACACCCATACGCCGGAAAGTCTGGCGCGCAAATAGCTCGTCAATCCTATCAATCAAAAAGCTGTCCGTTCTGAACCCTCAGGGTCCAAGACGGACAGCTTTTGTGTGTTTTGTGAAGAGAATTTTCATTCGGGGGATTGTTTATAGAGGAAATCCCTCATCCATCAAGGCCAGCGCCTCATCCACAATATCCACGAATTCCCGTTCGGGATGCTCGATGTAATGCATTTGGGCAGCAATGACTACACCCACCACGGCAGCTGCAAAGGTGCGTGTTTTTAGATCGGAGGCATTTTTGCCATACCGCCGTGCAGTTTCGATGCTGATGGTCTCCGATGTGCCTATAACCTGCTGCAAAGCCGCACCGCGCAGCTCCGGGACGGAATAGGTCAGTGAAATCCGTTCCCACATCCCCTCCCGGTCATCGCGGGAAATATGGCCGAAGCCTTCTCTGAGGGCGTTGCGCAGCGCTTGGATAGGGGCGGCGTCCAGGGGTTGTACGCGGTATGCCTCAATCAGCAGCGGATCATAATCATCCTCTGTCACAACCGCTTCCTTGGAAGCGAAATACCGGAAGAAGGTGCTGGGAGAAACCTCCGATGCCTCCGCAATCTGTTCGACTGTAGTCGCCTGGTACCCCTGCTCACGAAACAGCTGCATGGCCATTTTGCGGATTGTGGCTCTTGTTTTCAACTTTTTGCGTTCACGCAGGCCCAGCTTGCGCTCTGCTCCATCCGACAATTGGAATCCCTCCATGGTAACCAAAGCCCCGTCGTCATATCCGGGTTTTCTCCAGTTTACCTTTTTTGGACGGGATGCGAAAGGCTTTATGACGGGGTGGAGTCACTTGCCCTTGTACCGCCGGTGGTGTTGGAAGCAGCGGCAATCAGTCCTCGGGGCAAAAAGAAGAGACCCAGGAACAGGCAAACCAGGGCACTTCCCGCACAGATCCATAACAGCATTTCCATGCCATGGATGTAGGCGGAGCGAATCATAGCCAGTACCTCCGGCGAACCCAGTTTCACAGCGGCTGCTGTTCCGGCTGCGGCGCTTTTGCGAATCGTTTGTGCGGCTCCATCTGGCAGCCCGCCCAAAGTCAAATTGCCGCGGTAGACGGCATTCAAAGCAGAACCCAACAGAGCCACGCTGATTGAAGCCCCTACCTGCCGCGTTGCCATAACCAGGGCAGAACCAATGCCGCTTTTGGCCTCGGTTAGCTCTCCCAGAGCCATATCCATTGCGGTAGGCAGAGCAAACCCCAAACCTGCCCCGGCAATAACGGTCCACACGGCGATATAGCCAAAGCCCGTATCCAATCCGGTGCCTGTGCCCAATGCCAAACCCGCTCCCAGGAGCACAAATCCCGCGGAAATCACAGCTTTGCCGCCCAGGCGGGGAATAAAGAGTTCGGAAATTTTGGCTCCGGCCAAGGTTCCTCCGATCAATGGAAGGAGACGAAGTCCCGTTCCGAAGGCATCCGTTCCTTTTACCGCCTGAAAAAATTGCGGCAGCCCGAACAGAAGCCCAAACATGGAGAAGGTGACGCCTGTAGCCAGCAGCGTTCCCCAGGTAAAGCTCCTTGAGCGGAACATGGAGAAATCAACCAAGGGTTCTGCAGCCCTGCGCTCCCACAAAAACAGCCCAATAAGCAGCAAAATCCCTGCTGCAATAGCCAGCCAGGCTGCGCTGTCACCCCAGCCCTGTTCACCGGACCGGATAAAGCCGTAGGTAATGGCGCCCAATCCTGAACTGGATAAAATGATTCCGCCCAGATCAAGTTTAGGCCGGTGTTCGCTGTGGGATTCGGGCATAAGAAGGGCGACGGCGGTGAGGGCGATTGCGATCAGAGGGAGATTGATGAGGAATACGGAGCTCCAATGGTAATGCTTCAGCAGATAACCGCCGACAAGGGGGCCAAGAGGAATACCCAGCATATTCACTGTCATCCAGATCATCATGGCCCGGGTTCTCTCTTCCCCTTTAAACAGGACCGGAAGCACGGAGATGGAGAGGGGTATCAAAAAAGC
>JAEWAA010000564.1 GCA_023391955.1 Bacillota bacterium
GTGTGGCAGCCAAGGACCTGAAGAAGATGGGGCTGCAGATCGTCTCCTTTACCATTAAGGATGTCCGCGACAAGCAAGGCTATCTGGATGCCCTGGGTAAACCCCGGATTGCCGCCGTTAAGCGGGATGCGGAGATTGCTGAAGCCGACGCTGTGCGGGATGCCCGGATTCAGAAGGCCAGGGCTGAGGAAGAGGGCAAAAAGGCGGAGCTGCTCCGTGACACGAACATTGCCGAAGCGGAGAAGGAGCGGGAGCTGAAGGTTGCCGCCTTTAAGAGAGACCAGGATACAGCCAAGGCGGAAGCGGATCAGGCCTACTACATTCAGGAAGCTAAGGCCAAGCAGATCGCGGTAGAAGAGCAGATGAAGGTTGAGCTGGTCCGCAAGGAGCGGGAAATCGACCTGCAGCAAAAGGAAATTCTCGTCCGCGAGAAGCAGTATGATGCGGAAGTGAAGAAGAAGGCCGACGCCGACAGATATTCCGTCGAACAGGCCGCTGAAGCTGACCGGACCAAGCGGATGCGTGAGGCGGATGCCCTCCAATACCGCATCGAGGCTGAGGCCAAGGCCAACGCGGAGCAGAAGAGGTTGGAGGGTCTGGCCATGGCGGATGCGGAGCGGGCCAAGGGTACCGCCGAGGCCGAGGTTATCCGCCTGCGGGGTCTTGCCGAAGCCGAAGCCAAGGAAAAGCTGGCGGATGCCTTCCAGAAGTTCGGCGAAGCCGCCGTGCTGGATATTGTCGTGAAGATGCTGCCGGAGCTGGCGGGCAAGATAGCCGATCCGATCCGTTCCATCGACCAGCTGACCGTGGTGGATACGGGGAAGGGAGAAGGCGCCGCGCGGGTGAGCAACTACGTCACCGAGCTCATGGCCACAGCCCCCAAGATGCTGAAGGAAGTATCGGGGCTTGACCTGAACCAGCTGATCCAGGGGCTGACAGATAAAAAAGGCACTCAACCAGCGGTAAAACCCGTACCGGTCCAAGAATATCCCGTAGCCGGGGAATAACAGGCCGTTCTAAGCGTTCCGCCGGCTCTCCGTTCCCAGATAGGACGGAGGCCGGCGGAGCGCTTTATGCTTTGGCGGCAAGATCCGGAAGCTCTGCAGAAGGGTAAATCCGCAAACCGGACTCTCCCTGCCTGACCGCGCCTCTCATGGCAGCAGCTACTACATCCGCTTCAACGGGCTTGTATTTGCGGAAGGGGCCTGAATAAAGGAAAGGCATCACCCGGCTGATGGCGGCCGCGGCCTGCTCCCCCGGGCGGTTCTCCGTCCGTTGACCTAACAGCAGGGAGGGGCGGAGGATATACAGGGAGGGAAGACCTAGTTCTCCCAGCCTCTGCTCCATTTCCCCTTTGACCCGGGAATAAAAGAAGGGTGACTTAACGTCTGCGCCCAGGGAGGAAATAACCGCAAAGGCAGGGACGCCGGACTGTTTGGCCAACCGGGCGGCAGCCAGCGGATAATCCAGATCCACCCGGCGGAAGGCCTGCTGGCTTCCGGCGGTTTTGATGGTTGTCCCCAGGCAGCAGTAGACCACATCAGCATGGAAGACATGGCTGTATTCCTCCAGCCTGTCCAAATCGGCAATAACCTGCTCCACTTCCGGGTGGGGTGTGGACAGCGGGCGCCGGACCAGCGCCGTCACTCTGCCATACTGCGGATCCTCTGCAAGCTGGCGCACCAGCTGGTTTCCCACCATGCCGGTGGCGCCTAATACTACCGCATGTTTTTTCATTATTTTTGCTCCTCCGCGGAATGTTAGAAGTTGCTCCTGACGGTTTACATATCCTTATCATATAACGATCCTATTACAAAATACATATGAAGAGACAGGCGGCACAACGCCCTTCCGTACATGAAATCGTCCTGCCGGGGGAAAACCAACGGGGTAAAGGGATAATTTCGTTACACTTAAAAATGTCATATCCAGCACAAGCATTTTCAGGTATGATAGGGGCAGAAAGACATAATTCTACAAAATTCTGCCTAAAAAAGGGACTGTGGAAATGAAAAAAGGGCAACCACTCCTATTGATTCTTGTAAGCCTGATCGTTTTGTCCATAATCGCCCCGTTAGCTATGCAACTTAATGACGAAAACCAGACTTCTGCTCCCTGCCATTCGGAGGAGACTCCCGGTTCCACCCGCCGCCTGACGGATTGGGAATATGCCTGGAGTGAGTATACCGCTTCTCAGAAGTTTGCAAACATACCTGATTACGGCTGGGAGAAAACCGACCGTCTCATTAATCCTCCCGGACGGGAGGGCAGGGAGATTCTCTGGCTGCGTACAAGGCTGCCCCAGGATGCCGGCTATGACCCGACCCTGCTGGTGCAGGCCAGCCAGCTGTTCGAGGTATACCTGGACGGGGAGCTGCTGTTTCGCCATGGGCGTATAAAGGGAGCCCATCCCCTGTACATCGGCACGCCGCCCAGAATGATTGCCTTGCCGGATGATGCCCGGGGCAAGCTGCTGACCATCCGGATTTATTCCAACAGCAAGGATATCGGATTCCTGCAGAAGCCCAAGGTGGCCTCTGGCGCGGACATGATTCTGAGCTTTATCAAAAAACAGGGCATCCGCCTGATACTGGGCAGCTTTTATCTGATGATCGGCGTTATTTCCTGCCTGGCGGGACTCCGGATCCGTCAGAGCTATCTGTTTTCCTTCGCCGGCTTTGCCGGGTCCTTCGGGCTGTATACCTTGTCCCGGACTATGCTGGTCCTCACCCTGGTGGATTCTCCTGAATTCTGGATGGTCTTCGAGCTGGCTTTCCTGGTGCTGTCCATGGCCTCGGTTCTGGCATTCACGGAGCAGCTGTTCCCGGATTCGGGCAAGCTTAAGCTCCAGTTAAGCAAAGTCCATCTTTTCATCGGCGCCATCGGAATCCCGTTTGTGGCCCTTCATTTGGTACGGGGCGCCATTTTTCTGTTATTTTATCAGCTTCTGCTGCTGGTGAGCATCATCATTACCGTGATCCGGATCGGCCGGATTGCCTGGAAGAAGGATAAGGACGCCGGACAAGTGCTGGCGGGGCTGGCGGTATTCTGCGCCTTCGGTGCCGGGGATATTATCAGGCAGATGCTGATGCTGGACAACCCGCTTCCCGAATTTTCCTATTGGGGCGGACTGGCCTTTTTGACAAGTCTGATCGTGGTCATTCTGCGGAGAATCCACAACATCCTGTTCCGCTTATCCAATACGGAGAAGCTGTCTGTAGCCGGCCAAATGGCCGCGGGTGTGGTGCACGAAATCCGCAACCCGGTAACAGTGATTTCCGGATATCTTCAGCTGATGAAAAAGGGATCTCAGATTAATCATGCGCCGATGATCGATCTCATGCTGGGCGAGGTGAACCGGATCAATCTGCTGGTCAACGAGTTCCTGTTTTTGGCCCGGCCGTCCGGACCCAAGTTTGCTCTGAAATCCATTTGCGGCATCGTTGGCGACAATCTGCGTTTGTTCGAAGCCCAGGCCACCGGAGCCGGAGTGGAGCTGGAATTCCGATGCCCTCCCAATTTGCCGCTGATTTCCTGCGATGAGAACCAGATCAAGCAGGTCTTGGTCAATGTGATCAAAAATGGTCTGGAGGCTATGCCTGACGGAGGCAAGCTTACCGTTATCGTGGAAAGCACCCAGCCGTATATCCGCATCCGGATTACGGATACAGGCTGCGGCATCGAAAGCCAGGATCTGAAGATGATCGGGGAGCCGTTTTTTACCACCAAGGAAAGCGGCAACGGGCTGGGGATTATGATCTGCCGCCAGATCGTGGACAACCACAAGGGAAGGTTCAACATTGAAAGTGAACCCGGGCAGGGGACAACGGTCGAAATAATTCTTCCCTTTGATCCACAAACCACTTGATTTCACCGGGCAATGTGCATATAATGAAAATGACCAATTGACCATATTTGAATTTCAGTCATTTTTGAGAGGAGGAGAGAAGCGCAATGGCGGCTGACCGCAAGAAGTGGATTCTTGAGGCTGCATCCAAATCCTTCGCCCTGTTCGGTTATAAGGCTACGACGATGGAGCAGGTGGCGAAGATCGCGGGGGTCGGCAAGGGCACCATTTATACGTTTTTTTCCACAAAGGAAGAGCTGTTCGACGCCATTATGACCGATGTCATCCAGGAAATGAAGCGGATTGCCGACAAGGTGATCCAAGAGGAGCTCACCTTCATCAAGAAGCTGGAGCGTGTGCTGGAGGAGTTCTACAGGTTCCGCAGCAACCATGAGCTGTTGATCCGGCTCTCCCACGAAATCAGCGAGATGGGAACCGCCAAGGCCCAGGAAGGGATGAAGTCCCTGGAAGGAGCCATTCTCGGGTTTCTGGAGAAGAACGTGAGAACCGCCATGGAGCAGGGGGAGATCAGGTTCTGTGATCCGCAGGTTGCCGCATTCGTCATCCTGAAGATGTATGTATCTTTTGTGTATGATTGGGACCGGACCCACGGGCCGTTGACCAAGGATCAGATTTCGGAGTTTTTTCACGTGTATTTGTTTGAAGGATTGGCCGTCCGATAGGGACTGTTTAAAACAGCCCATAAAACGGCTTTATTTTTCGGCCTAAATTGACCAATTGAACATATCAGTCAATTATAGAAAAAGAGAGATTCATAAGGAGTGAACCATATGAGCAAAAGCTTCCGCCAGTTCTCCCACGAGCTGGTTTCGATTGTAAAAGACAAGAAGGTTCTGATTTCGGTGAGCGCTGTTGCGCTGGTACCGCTGCTGTACAGCTTCATGTTCCTGTGGACCTTCTGGGACCCCTACGCCAAGATGGATGTGCTTCCCGTTGCCGTGGTGAATATGGATAAAGGCGCAGCCTTCGAGGGCAAGCAGCTGTCCGTCGGAGACCAGTTTGTGGAGAAGCTGAAGACCAATCCGGCCTTCGGATGGGATTTCATTTCCCAGGGTGAGGCGGAGAAGGGATTGAAGGAGCATAAGTATTACATGGCCATCGAAATCCCTGAGGATTTCTCACAAAGGGCCACTGAGGTGCTGGGTGCCGATCCGCAGCCTGCCACCTTCCGCTACATCCCCAATGAAAGCAGCAACTTCCTGGCCGCCCAAATCGGCAAAACCGCCGTGGAGCGCATTAAGGGTGAGCTGTCTGCCGAATTAACCAAAACGTACACCGAAACCTTGTTTGCCAGCGTAGGCAAATTGTCCGAAGGATTGGCCCAGGCTGCCGATGGCGCCTCCAAGCTGTCCGCCGGTACCGGCAGTGTCGTAACCGGTCTGGAGCAGCTGGATGAGGGATTGGTCAAATTGACCGCCGGCACCCAGCCGCTGGAAACCGGAGCTGTGCAATTGTATACCGGCGCTACCAAGCTGAACGACGGTTTGGCCCAGCTGCAAAAAGGTGCAACTGCAGTAAGCGGCGGGCTGGAGCAGCTGTCTAACGGCCATCAGGCCATTGTGCAGGGCGCAGCCCAATCTGAGGAAGGCGCCGCCAAGCTGAACGGCGGGCTGGCCGCATCCTCCGCCGGTCTGGATCAATTGAAAACCGGCGCTGACGGCTTGGCTGCCGGCCTGGAGCAGTTGGCTGCCGCCATGCCGCAGCTGGCCGAAAATCCGTCCTTCGCCAAGCTGGTGGAGGCGGGCAAACAAGTAGCCGCGGGTACGGATTCCGCCGCAACGGCCCAGAAACAACTGGCTGCCGGCGCCGCTCAGCTGGCTGAAGGGCAGAAGACCCTGCACGGCGGCATTGTCGCCTTCGACGCCAAGCTCAATGAAGCGGCCGCAGGCAGCAAGTCCGTGGCCGACGGCGCAAGCCAGCTGGTGCCCGGAAGCGCCCAGCTGAAGGCCGGTTTGGCCCAGATTGAGAATGGCATCGGCCAATTGGCCAACGGTACGGTTCAATTGACCGACGGCTCGAAGAAGCTGACCGACGGTGCACAAACGGTAGCCGGCGGCACAGGTGAGCTTTCGGGCAAGCTGAAGGATGCTTCGGTGCAAACCTCGTCCATCAACGGCAACGACAAGCTGTACGCCGCTTTCTCCCAGCCGGTGGCATTTGAGGAGCAAAAGATGGCGGAGGTGCCCAATTACGGCACCGGCTTTGCCCCGTATTTCATGAGCCTGGGCCTGTTCGTCGGTGCGCTGCTTTTGACGATCGTCTTCCCGGTGAAGGACCCTGCTGTCCGTCCCCGTTCCGGCGCCAGCTGGTACTTCGGTAAACTGGGCACCATGCTGTTCATCGGTTTGATTCAAGCGCTGGTGATGGCCGTTGTGATCAAATGGGGCTTGGGTCTGACGCTCCAGAATATGCCGCTGTACTTTGTGCTTACGGTGCTGACCAGCTGGACCTTTATGATCATGATCCAGATGCTGGTGTCCATGTTCGCCAACCCCGGCCGGTTCGTGGCTATCGTTATTCTGATTCTCCAGCTGACCACCTGCGCGGGTACGTTCCCGGTTGAGCTGATTCCCGGACCGCTGCAAGTGATTAACAAGTGGCTGCCGATGACTTATTCCGTACAAGGCTACAAGGCCGTGATCTCCAGCGGTGAAATGAGCGACTTCAACCAAGCCGCCCTGCTGCTGGGAATCTTTATGGTCGTGATGGTTGCCATTACGCTAACCTACTACATCATTCATTTCCGCAAACAGCAATCCGCTCCTTCCACCCAGATGGAGGATGCCGTTGCGCTGTAAGCCTCATGTAACGCGCACATCGAAAAAGCCCGCCGGGACGTTTGGTCCTGGCGGGCTTTTTTTGGGTGGCAGTAAGCGGGAGGCGGGGGCGTGTTTCCGTGTGACGGAGCGCCTCCGGTGGCTGCGGACTGCTGCATGTTGGACCGTGCAGCCGGGTGCTGCGGCCCGGTAACCCCCGGCATCTCCGGGCAACCCCCGGTATCACCCGGCATCCCCGGTATCTCCGGGCGACACCCGGCATCCCCGAGCAACCCCCGGCACTCCCCCAGCATCCTCCCAACGGACACAGGAGCCGTTATTGCGCGAAAAACCGGCGGTTTTCCAAACTAACGGACTGCAGATGCGTTAATAGGCAGCAAACAGGCGGTTTGCAGGGTGCAGATGGGGCAATAGCGGATCGTGTGTCCGCAAAACTACCAAAAGCGGGAATTTGGTGGAAATAGCAGCCGTACGGTCCGTTGGCCCATGGGCCAGGTGGGGGAGCCGTCCGGGAGATTCGGCAGTCGTCACATGATCCCCGGCTTCCTCCAGCAGGCGTGCTCCGCAGTCGTACCAGGGGCTCCCGCGGCCTATTGCTTCTGACAGGGCGGCGCCGACACGGAGCTTACGCCTTGGCGGCGAAGATCCGTTTGCCCACCGGCACGTTCTCCGGACTGACGCTGGCAGCGGCGTCCAGAATTTCACGGACGGCGCCTGCGGCAGAGTCCTTGCGGCTGTAAAGCCGGGCACAGGACTTCATCTGTGCCAGCAGGGCCGGCTCGGTGAGAAGCCGCGCCAGCTGCGCGGTAAACTCCCCGGGCCCCTTGGCCTGCACGGCTGCGCCGATTCCGGTCAGGTAGGCGGCATTGTCATGCTCTTGGCCGGGCAGCGGCTTGTACAACAGCATAGGCAGGCCCGAGGCCAGCGCTTCCGAGCTGGTGAGGCCGCCGGGTTTGGTGATGAGGAGATCAGACGCGGCCATCAGCTCCGGAACATTATCCACATATCCGGTCAGGCGGACCGGATGGGGATATGCGGCCAGCTCCCGGGCCAGCTTGGCTTGCAGCTTTGCGTTGCGGCCGCAGACGATGATTACCTGCAGTGGCAGCGGCAGCAAGCCCGGGTCCTGGAGCAGCCGGGCCCAATCCCCGCCGATCAGTCCGCCGCCCCCGCCCATAATCATCACGGTGGGCAGACCGGGCTGCAGGCCAAGCGAACTGCGGATGGCCTCTCGGTCATACGCGGCGCGAAAGGCGGGCCGGATGGGGATACCCGTGACGGCGATTTTCCGGTCGGGTATGGGCCAATCCTGAAGCAGCCGGCGGACATGCTCAGAGCCGACTATATACCGGTCGGTAGCGGGATGGAGCCAATAGCTGTGGGAGGTGTGGTCCGTCATAACGGTTGCCGTTACCGCTTTGATCCGGCCCACAGCCTTCAACCGCGCCACCGCAGCGGAGGCGGAGGGGAAGGTGCTGACTACGGCGGTGGGTTTCATCTCCTCCACCAGCCGGATCAGCCGCCT
Source organism: Bacillota bacterium (assembly GCA_023391955.1). Taxonomy (GTDB): domain Bacteria; phylum Bacillota; class Bacilli; order Paenibacillales; family NBRC-103111; genus Paenibacillus_AR. The sequence goes on from JAEWAA010000564.1 coordinate 8,171, forward strand.
TGAGCTGCAGAGCGGCAGACGGTTGAGACACCGGGAGAGCAGGCTGTCCCTCTGGGTGCGGCGGAACTAAAAGCCGTACAGCCAAGGCAGCTTGGTAATCCATATCATAT
>JAEWAA010000659.1 GCA_023391955.1 Bacillota bacterium
CCATTAAAACCTGGCTCCTGGCCATAACCCGGCATACCGCCTTCGACATGCAGCGCAGCTCCTTCTGGAAACGGATTACCAGCTCGGATATTTTTACCGCAGCGGCAGTCCAGCCCTCCGCCGAACATGAGGCCATCGAACGGTTCTCGATTAACGACATTTGGCAGAAGGTGATGGAGCTGCCCGTCAAGTACCGGGAGGTTCTGATTCTGTACGCTCATTACCAGTTGTCCATGCGGGAGATGGCGGAAATTCTGAAGCTGTCCGAAGGCACCGTCAAGTCCCGGCTGTTCCATGCCAGGGCCAGGGTGCTCAAGCTGAAGGAGCGTGACCTGATTGAGCCGGAATAATTCCGACTGGGAAAAAGAGCTGGGCGACAGGCCCAAGAGCGGCAAAGGGTTCAGCGATGATCTCCGGCGCCGAATCGAGGACCAGGTGGAGCAGCGGGACCGCAGACGCCGCCGCTGGCTGTGGCCTGCTGCAGGTCTCTGCGGGGCTGCCGGTGTCTGTGCCCTGTATCTCCTGGGCGGGCTTTCCCTTCTGCCGGGCCAAGGCGTTCAAGCCGGTCTTGCCGCAGATTTAAGCCCCTCCGCCGTTCAATCCACTCCGGAAGCTACGGCGGCACAAGCCCGTTTGCTGGAGGAAATCAATGTGAAGTCAGGGCTGCTCATCGGCTTGCGCCAGGATGCCGGTACGGATACCGCCGCAAACGGAGCCGCCGGAAGTCCAAGCAGCTATCGGACGCTTATGCTTGCCCAGGTGGACGGACAGCTCCAGATTGCCGCCCAGGGCAACGGGGTTCTTGTTCCGTATGGCCAGAAATTCTGGAAAATCGAATCCAAGGATGTGGCTACCGAGTCGGATGAGCTGCATTATTTGGTGGCATATCCCGCCGACAAAAAAACGGATACCCGGCAAATCTTCGATAACCCCGAGGAAAGCATCGTGCTGCGGGAAAAGCTGCTGTTTGCCGGAAACCAATATGTGTCGGTAGAGGAAAATGAAATATGGCGGGACGGCAGTCTGCCTTCCGAGGAAAGCAAGGTGTGGGTGCGGAAGCTAAGCCAGCTCAGTGATGCCGCTGTGCCCCGTTCCGCCTCTGCTGCCGGTTTGGGACATGTCACCCTGCAGGAGATTTATGGCGAAGGCGCCCAGCAGATCCTGACCAAGCTGGCCTACACCAGGAGTCATGTTGCGGGCCAGGGCATCGGAAACCCAGCTGAGGATTTTCCGGCTCCGGAAAGTGACACGTGGACTTACAGCACTGGGGACAACTGGGCCATCGTCCGTAAACCCGGCAAGTGGACCGCCCAGGTGGCGGAAGGTTTTTATGAGCCGGAATCCCGTGTCATCGGCTTCAAGCTGTACCCCTATCCGGTCCGGCTGCCGGAGCTGGTCACCTCCCATGACAAGCTTTCCAAGGCCTCATGGGTCCGCGATGCGCAGCTGCAGGAGCAGCGCAAGGATCTTCTGGTATCACCCCTGGAGGATCTGGCCGTGGTTATTACCGACCAGAGGCTGGCCCTGTATACCCCTGACAGCTCCGCTGTAGAGAGCAAGCTGGCCCTGGAGGTGCCCCTGGCCCCCGGTGAAGCGCTGGTGTCGGCCCAATGGGCGACCGGGAGCTACGTCAGCGATTGGGTCACCAAGGCCCGCAAGTATCTGCAGAACGGACAAGAATAAGGACGGCCGGACCCCTTTGTCCGCCGTCCTTTTCTTTAATATCCCTGGCGGTATCCCGGGCAGACTCCTATTCGCTGATTTCCCGCTCTCTTTTGAGGCGGATGATACGGATGGAATATTTCACCGCGGGGATCAGAAATAGAATAGCAGCCGTACCGGAAACCACTCTTCCTAAAGCCAGCCACATATCCGGGCGATACGCCGCAACGCCGGGGACCAAGGTCAGCCCTGCAAGGGCAACCATACATAGGCCGCTCCACAGATAGGGATTTCGTATTGCGCGGTATACGGACAAACGGTCATCTATATCCGTGTGAAGCTGAAACGGCCGCCCGTCCTTTATCCTTTCCACCACCAGCAGCTCCCGGTTAAACCCTCCAGAGGAAGTGGCCACTTGCCCCTTTCCCGCCGCATAGGGTCTCCATCTGACCTTCCCCACAGAAACATTCAGATTGATATTTTTGGTAAAGGTCCGCAAGCCCAAACCTTCGAGGAAAAGCTTATATTCCTGTGCCTCTCTGTAGGATTTATCTGCGACATACTCCACTACATATTCGTATTCATCAGGGCTGCAGCTTTCGAATACATAAGCCAGCACGCCGCATTTTTTCAGCCGATAGCCCCTGCCTGCCATCTTGTTCAACCATTTCTCCTGACCGTCCATAAAGTCAAAAAAATACCGGAAAACCGTTTTTGTCACTCCGTATCACCTCTCATAATCGTTGAGGCCAAGGACCGGACCTCCTCCATCCGCTTCAGTTCCTCCTCCGCTGCTTTCCTGCCCGCTTCCGTAATCATGTACTCCTTCCTATTGGCATGGCCTTCACCGCCGACGGGTGTTATCCACTTTTTCGCAACCAAAGTCTGAATGGCCCCTTACAAAGTGCCCGCTCCCAAAACACCACGCCCATGGGTTGCTTGTTCAATAAATTGCATCATTCCGTAACCGTGATTCGGTTTATAAACCGCCAATAACACAAGAAAGGTGGTTTCAGTCAACGCGCCGCCTTTAATATGGTCTCGAATAGAAATCACCCTCTTTACTATTACGTTTACTGTAATATACAGTACATCACTAAACGTATTAGCTGTCAACCCATTTTTTTCCTAAATAAAAAAACCGCCTGCTTGCGGCGGCTTCTTCCGTATTGCCAACTAAAACTCATTTCACCCGGGCGATGGCGAAGCCGTCGAAGGCCGGCAGCACAGCACACTCGAGCCGGGAGTCGTTTGCAATCAGCCTATTGAACAGCCGGACCTGGGTGGCCGAGCGGCCTTGGCTGGTTTCCTTGAAGGTTTTGCCCCGGAGGAACAGGTTATCTGCCGCGATCAGGCCGCCGGGATTGCTCAAGGCAACCGCCAGCTCCAGATAATCGGGATAATTGCCTTTATCCGCATCAATAAAGATAAAGTCGAACCGTCTCCCCTCCGCCAACAGCTCCTTCATCCGGTCCAGCGCTTCCCCTGTCCGGAACTCCGCCTTCTCCCCCAGTCCGGCAAACTCCAGGTTCCGCTGGGCCAAACGGGCAAATTCCGGCTCCAGCTCCAGAGAGCAAAGCCTGCCTCCCTCCGCGAGCCCTCTTGCGATGCAAATGCCGCTGTAGCCGCCCAAAGCGCCGATTTCCAATGCGGTTTTGGCTCCGCTCAGCCGGACCAGGAGGGTTAAGAGCCGCCCGTAGCCGGGAGCCACCGAGATGTCGTGCACCCCCAGCTCACGGAGGGATTCCTTCACATGCTCCAGTTGGGGGTCTGGCGGATACAGGGATTCAATATATTCTTCTTCTTGGGTCATCATCTTGGTTTATGCCTGCCTTCCGGAGGGCGGTTTGGCATTCAAGCCGTTATCGCCTATACTAAAAGGTATTATACGGACATGCCGCGCCCGAAGCAACGGAAGCGTCCGTCCGCTTTATCTGAAATGAGGAGTCTCTACAATGCCGAAGCTGCAATTAATCGCCACCTGCCCCATGGGTCTGGAGGCTGTTGTCGCCCGGGAGCTGAAGCTCTTGGGTTATGAGGATCAAATGACCGAAAACGGCCGTGTTACCTTCACCGGAGAAGAATTAGCCAAATGCCGGACCAATCTGTGGCTGCGCACCGCCGACCGGGTGCTCATCAAGATGGGAGAATTTAAGGCCACCACCTTCGATGAGCTGTTCGAGGGCACTAAAGCCTTGCCCTGGGATCAATGGATTCCGGAGGACGGCGAATTCCCTGCCCAAGGACGTTCCCACAAGTCCCAGCTGTCCAGTGTGCCGGCCTGCCAGGGCATCGTGAAGAAGGCCATGGTGGAAAAAATGAAGGAACGTTATCACCGGGAATGGTTTCCCGAGGACGGCGGCAGATATGTGGCCGAGGTGTCTCTGCTTAACGACATCGCCACCCTGAGGCTGGACACCACCGGACCCAGCCTGCATAAACGGTGCTACCGGAAGCTTGTGACGGAGGCGCCGCTGAAGGAAACGTTGGCCTCCGCCATGATTCTCCTGAGCCGCTGGACACCGGACCGCCCCCTGTATGATCCTTTCTGCGGCTCGGGCACCATTCCCGTAGAAGCCGCAATGATCGGCTGGAACCTGGCTCCCGGCCTGCGCCGGAGCTTCCCCTCCGAAACCTGGCCGGCAATCGAGGCCCAGCTGTGGGAGGACGCCCGCAACGAAGCCATCGATTCCGTGCGGGACGATATTCCGCTGCAGATTGCCGGCAGCGACATCGATCCAGACGCTATCGCCGTAGCCGAAGCTTCTGTGAAAGCAGCAGGCCTTACCGGCGAAATCCAGCTGGCCACTCTGCCTGTGGCCAAGGTCAGACTCACCGGGGATTACGGCTGCGTCATCACCAACCCGCCATATGGCGAACGTATCGGCGATCCCGAGGAGGTCCAGCGGGCTCTGCGGCAGCTGGGCGCTCTGACAGCGGGCAACCCCAGCTGGTCATCCTTTGTGTTGTCCCCCAGCAAACAAATGGATCATTATTTCGGTCGTCCCGCCGGTAAAAAGCGCAAGCTGTTCAACGGCCGGATCGAATGTGCGCTGCATCAGTATCTGGGCCCTCTGCCTCCCCGCACCCGGAAGGAGGAACCATAAATGAAAACCTTAGTATTGGCCGAAAAACCCAGTGTCGCCAGGGAATTGGCCCGTGTGCTGGGCGCCGGGCAGAAGCATAAAAGCCATATGGAAGGCCCCAAATATGTAGTCACCTGGGCGTTGGGGCATCTGGTGGAACTGGCGGAGCCGGAGGACTACGATCCCAAGTATAAAACCTGGAATCTGGAGGATCTTCCTATCATCCCTCCCAAGATGCGGCTGAAGGTAATTAAGGAAAGCTCTCATCAATTCCGGGCCATCGAGCAGCTGTGCAAACGCCCCGACCTGTCAGAGCTGGTCATCGCCACCGATGCGGGCCGGGAGGGCGAGCTTGTGGCCCGCTGGATTATGGAGCTGGTGCGCTGGAGGAAGCCCTTCAAGCGCCTGTGGATTTCCTCCCAGACGGACCAGGCTATCCGGGAGGGTTTTGCCCGGCTGAAGCCCGGGCAGGACTATGACCGGCTGTACCAATCCGCCGTCTGCCGGGCGGAGGCCGACTGGCTCATCGGCCTCAATGTGACCCGCGCGCTGACCAGCAAATACAGCGCCCAATTGGCGGCGGGCCGGGTGCAAACCCCGACGCTGCAGCTGATGTCGGAGCGGGACAAGGAAATCCGTGCCTTCCGGCCGGTGGACTATTGGCTGGTCCAGGCGGATTTCGGCAGCTTCCAGGCGCAGTGGCGCGCGGACAAAAGCGGCGAGGCCCGGCTCTGGAAGCGCGAGGACGCACAGGATCTGGTGCGGCGGATATCTGCAGGCAAAGCCGGCCGTGTCCTCCAGGTGAAGCGAACAGACAAAAGCATCCCCCAGCCCTTGGCTTACGACCTGACAGAACTCCAGCGGGACGCCAACAAACGGTACGGCTTCTCCGCCAAACAAACCTCCTCCCTGCTGCAGCGTTTGTATGAGCAGCATAAGCTGGTGACCTATCCCCGGACGGACTCCCGGCATTTGACCCAGGATATGGTGCCCACACTGAAGGGCAGGCTGCAAAGTGTGGCCGTTGGCCCCTATGCGGCTTTGGCCAGGCAGATTCTCAAGGCGCCGCTGGCCGTCACCAAACGCTTCGTGGATGACAACAAGGTGACCGATCACCATGCCATCATCCCGACGGAGCAATTCAATAATCTCTCCGCCCTCTCCAATGAGGAGCGCAAGCTTTATGATCTCATCGTACGCCGCTTCCTGGCGTTGTTCCTGCGCCCCTGCGTGTTCCAGCAGGCTAACGTAACTGTAGAGCTGGCTGGCGAGAAATTTTATGCTACGGGGGCCATCATGAAGGAGCAGGGCTGGAAGGAAGCCTATGGGCTGACGGACACGGCGGATCCCGACGAGGAAGAGAACAGCGTGGAGGATACTCTGGCCCAGCAGCGTCTGCCTGAGCTCAAGGAGGGGGATTCCCTGCCTCTGAAGCAGGCCAAGGAGCTGCCCCGGCAGACCAAACCCCCTGCCCGGTACACCGAAGCCTCCCTGCTCACGGCTATGGAGAAGCACAAGCTGGGCACACCTGCCACCCGGGCGGACATTATCGAGAAGCTGGTGAAAACCGATACCATCGAGCGCCAGGGCAATGCCCTGCAGCCGACGGGCAAGGGCAAACAGCTCATCGAGCTGGCGTCGCCGGAGCTGCGTTCCCCCGAGCTTACCGCCCGCTGGGAGGAAGAGCTGGAGCGGATCGCCCTGGGCAAGGGCAGCATGGAGCAGTTCCTGGCTTCCATCCGCAAGCAGGCGGCGCAGCTGGTGGGCCAGGTAGTCGCCAGCTCCACCGAATACAAGCCCCACAACCTTACCACCAGCAAGTGCCCCGATTGCGGCAAGCTGCTGCAGGAAATCAAAGGTAAACGCGGGCTTATGCTGGTCTGCAGCGACCGGGAGTGCGGCTACCGCCGCGCCGGCGAGCCTCAGCTCACTAACCACCGCTGCCCCCAATGCCACAAGAAAATGGAGCTGCGGGAGGGCAAAGCCGGGAAGTTCTTCCAGTGCCGCCGCTGCAATGTGGTGGAGAAGCTGGAGGATTCCGGCGCAGGAGGTGGCGGTGGCGGCGGTCCCAAGGGCGGGCGGAGAAGCGCAGCCCGGGCCAACAAACAAGCGGTGGAGCAATACAGCGACAATGTCAGCCTGAACAGCGGCCTGGCGGACGCTCTGAAGGCCGCCTTGGAAAAGAAAGAATAGACGCTTCCCTTTACGGAAAGCGCCTGTTCACAGTCCATATACAAAAAGCAGCGGAATCAGGGGTGTGTGCAAACTCAAGCGGGTATGCATACACCCCTTGGCCGTGTTTGCAAACCCACCCTAACAGTTCTTCACCTTTTCATAAACCTCCGCCGTACAAATGACAAACAACCGCGATCCCTCGGGGATCGGCTCATTCAGACGCTGGTTGATATTGAGATGGACACCGTCGGATATCAGCGTGGCCCCCTGGTTAAGCAGATCCTCGAAGGCATGGCGGAAGGTCAGCCATTGGGCTTTTTTGCACACCTCATACAGATCCTCCCCGTCATCCCGGGTCAGCAGCTGGTTAAAAATCGAGGTTGTCCCCGGATTAAAGGCGGAGCGGACGGCCATATGGGAAATCGTTTCGTTGCCGAACACAAAATCATCGATTTTCACATGCTTGAAGCTGCCCAGATTATGCCGGTCCCGGATTTCGGCGATGGAATAGACATGGGCGTAATTCCGCTCAATGGCAGTGGCCACCAGCAGGGTTTTGCCGTCAATGAAGGCCGGATCGGTAATTATCTGCGCACCGGGTCCTTGACCCATAGTATCATCCGAAAAAATAAACACAGCCCGCGCCTCTCCCAGATTCGCCATCTCCAGCGTTTCCTCCCGGACCGGATTTCCCTTTATGTAATGGACCTGCGGATGGGAGGAGGGCGTTTTGGGCAGCTGCGCAATCAGCACCACCTCCGCGGCAGGGTCGGTTCTGAAAATTTCCTCAATGGTATGCTC
>JAEWAA010000015.1 GCA_023391955.1 Bacillota bacterium
GTGTATCATATTGCCGGATATGGTAGGTCCGGTTTTCCAGATCGACAAGCTTGGTGCTGCCAATCTGCAGCACCGCCGCCGCGGATAACCCGTAAATAGATACGACCCCTACGCGAATTTCCCGGCAGACATCCCGCCTGTTCATCGCTACCTCTCCACCGGGTGTAACAACCGGGAACTCCCGGTTATAAAACGGATACCCGCTCCAGTCGTCTCCCTCGCTGCCCTGGAAGTTGGCCGTTTCCTGCTGCACCGCCAGCACCTGGGACGCCGCTGCCATCACCAAGGAGTCCCCGAACTGCACGATGGAGCTGATCTGGCTGGAGATAATCCGGACGCCACCAACAATGGAGGTCCGCATGGTCAGGTCGACCCCTCGGAGGCAAAAGGCACCAGCGGGCCGATAATCAATGACTCCGGAGGTGTATCGAAAACGGAGGAGGCGGTTATGGCCTCCGTATCGCCGATCAGCACCACCGAGGCGCTGCCCACTCCGACGATATGGATGCTGCCCACCTGCAGCCCGTGATTGGTGACATTGAATTCGATCATGGAGGACTCTCCTTTCCGTATCCGGCAAAAAAGCTCCTGAGACCGTCGCGCACATCCTGCCTGACCTTCTCTATAACGGGAGCGGCATCCGCTGCACCCGCTTTCTCGGCAAAGGGATGCTCCTTAATATATAGCATATAGCGCTGCTCCGCTTGCCGGGTCAGGTCCTCCTCAATCCGCTGCCGCAGCTCCGGAACCAGCGGTATGCCGGCTTCCTCCGCCGCCGCCTCGATATCCCGGGGCAGATCCTGGCGCAGGTAGTCCTGCATGGACGCCATCGACTGGGTATATGCCTGGTCGGGAGAGGCCGGACCGGACAGCTGCAGATCCTTGGCATCTACATTGGCCGCCTGCAGATCATCAATCAGTCCTTCGGCACCGTGGGCCAAGCCGATATGTAAGGAGCCCGACAGCGTATCCACCTTCAGCTGCTCGAACCGGTATTCGATTTTATCGATGCGGGTGGAGGGCTGATTCTGGAGGTCGGAAACAGTTGCCTCCAGTCCGTCCAAGGCGGGTGCAAGACGGGCCAATTCCCGTTCCACCGCCTTCAGCTGCGCCGACAAACCGGCCACGGACTGCTCCAGTCCCGCCAGCCGTTCCTCGGTTTGGATTTGCTTCTGGGCCATCCACCCCAACCGCCGCAGGATCTCCTGAAGATGCCATAGCAGCACCGGGTCCATCCCAACACCCCCTCGTCTCATGTGTACGCCCGGGAGGCGGGAACTATTACATCAAGAGGCTGTTTACGCCATGCCTCACATACACGCTCTAGCGCAGCGCAGGCAGAGGTACCAGGGGCACGGACGGCAGCGCCGACTGCGGCGAGGAAGCCGAGCCCCCCAACTCGGGAGCCGGTGCGGTAAACCCTCCGGTATTGAAGTTGTTGGACAGGCTTTTGACCAGCCCGGCGGATCCGACCTGGAACACGGAGGAATTGGCCAATGAGCTGATGGTCAGGCTGCGGATGGTGATGGTCTGGTACACATTCACAATCATGGCGATGCCACCTTGCTGTTGGAGGCATCCACCAGATCGGGGTCGTTGGTGTTGGTGGAGCTCAAGCCGTTATTGGTAACCGGCAGGTCACCTGTTATGAAGGAGCCGGAGCCGGCAAAGGTTTTGGTGCTGCTGGTGGGGGAGAGGAACACAGCGTCACCGAATTGGACGATGGAGCTGGAGCCTACGCTCACGATTTTGACATAACCGACAATAGCGGGCATGCAGCATTCTCCTTTCCGCGCTGGCGTAAAATATGTTGTGTCTTAGTATATGTGGGTGAACGCCCAGATGTGCCGCTTTTTGCCCGGCGGAGTGTGGCATTTGCCCATTCTGCGCATAGAATAATCTAAGCATGAGGGCTGTTCTGGCCAAAAATTCCATCAGGCGGCGGAAATGGGGGAGGCATCATGGCACAACGGGGAAAGAGCGGCCCGGATTGGGGCGGAATGGAGCAGTTTATGGGCGGGCATTTCCCGTTCATGAACGATAAAATCAAAAAGAAGATGGGGGCGGGCGGCACGGACTGGGTGGAGGAGTACGTCCAGGATGTGCTGAAGAAGTCTTTTTCCCAGCGGACCGGATCCTTCTTTCCCGAGGAGAGCGCCCGCGCCGAAACCTCCGAATCGAGCCAGGGGCTGGATTACGATTACGAAACCTTCGAAACTCATAATAATGTCATCGTCCGGATCACCGTTCCGGAGGATGTGCAGGTACGTAATGTGCGTCTTTATGCAGGCAGCATGCAGCTGAAGGTGGAGCAGGACCCTACACGCAGCAGCATGTACATCCCCCTGCCGTCGGAGGTGGACGGAGGCGGGGTCAAGGCCAGTCTAAAGGACCGGGTGCTGGAGGTGCGCTGCCCCCGCCGGCAGGAGGCGGAGGTATTCCAGGAGGTGCGGGTGAGGTTTCTGTAGAAGTTAGGCGCGGGAACCGTCAACATTAAGGTGCAGGCCGCTTATGATATACAAACAACCTGTGCAGTGTGTGAAAGCGGGGCAAGCGTATGGACGAGGAACGCCACGAGCAGTTTCAGGATGCATATATTATAATTGCGACGGTGGTTGTATTTACGCTGCTGTTTGCCGGACGGGCGACGGAATATTACGACGGGGATGATTAGGAGGCTGCCGCAATGGCCGGTGGGGATGCCGTTGACAACGGCGATGAATTCAAACGCAAGCTGCTGCTGGTGGTAGGCATTGTGGTGATACTCTCTTTTTTATATGGCTATGGGAAACCCGGTGGCTCTACGGAAACCATAATTCCGGGAGGCTGACCGGTGTTCCCACCGAACCCGAATTTCCCGAGGTGCTGGATCTGGAGGGAGGGCAGGCAGAATTGGCGGCGTACAGCGGTGGACAGAAGGGCAAGGGCTGCAGCAACGGCAAGCGCGGAAAGAATGGCAAACCGGACAAAGGCTCTCTGTTCCCGGCAGGGTTGCCCCTTTCTTTAGGCAAGCTTTCGCCTCAGCAGCTGGCGGTTATTACAGCATTGTTATCCAATGCCCTGAAGGTGGATTCGGTGCTGGTGGACCGGAATAAGGACCTGCAGATTGTCCTTACCGGAACCCTCCGGCGGAAAACCAAAACCGACAAGCTGCTGGAGGAGCTGGAGGAAATCAATATCGGCGATCTGCTCGACGCCATCTCCAACCGCTGACGCCGGAGGAGAGGGGCCGGGCTTTTCGGCGTTCTCCAGCCGGCTGGAGCTTCCTGGTTCATCTTCATATGACCATACCATTATTCGGGCTGATAATTTGTCCGGTCATAGATTCTTGGGTCACGATAGCACCAATTAAATCCGCTATATCCTCCGGCACGGATATCCGTTGTAAAGGAAGATGTCCGCTTAACCGCTTCATCTTCTCCTCTTCGCCCTTCCACCAGCGTGTGGAAACCGCGGCAGGGGCAATACAATTTACGCGTATGACCGGTGCAAGGGCATGGGCCAGTGATTTCGTCAGTCCGTGGACAGCCGCCTTGGATACGGCATAGGGCAGAGAGGAACCGGAGCCGGTAATGCCGGCAATACTTCCCATATTCAGAATCGACCCCATTTGTTGCTGCTTCATAACAGGGGCAACCGCCCGCGCACAATAAAACATCCCTTTTACATTCACATCCAGCAGATTGCGCCAAACATCATCGGTCACCGCTTCCAGATCGGACAGTTCAATTTGCTTGGTTATGCTCGCATTGTTGATCAGATAGTGAATTCCCCCGAAGTGGTTCACCGCTTTTTTTACCATTTCACGGACTTCATCATCGCGGGACACATCCGCTTGAAGAAGCAGAACCTCCGCACCGCTATCCCCCAGCTCTTTTCCCGTTAGGACCGCTTCCTGCTCGGAATGGTTATAATTCAGGACGATTTTGGCGCCCCATTCCGCAAACCGTTTGCAGGTGGCCTTTCCAATTCCCGTCCCGCCTCCGGTTACCAGTACAACCTTGTTTTTCATATCCATGAGATAACCCTCTTTTCGGCTAAAAATTGATGACTTTATTATATCTTTTCCGAAGGTACTGTATAATAGTTAGGACTGATACCATCCATCTGTTTCGATGATGAAAGGACCCCTATGGAAAGCTTGGTGTTGCGCATTTTTAGTGAAGTGGCCTATGCCCAATCCATATCCGGAGCAGCCGAAAAAATGGGATATGTCCAATCCAATGTAACCGCCCATATCCGCAAGCTGGAGGAGGAGTTAAACACCGGGCTGTTTCTCCGCCACAGCAAAGGGGTTTCCCTCACCGAAGCGGGAGAACGGTTGTTATCCTATGCGGAGCAAGTGATCCGGTTATTGGACAATGCCAAGAGCCAATTTGCACAAAACCCGCCATCCATACACATCGGAGCCACTCAAACGATTGCAGCGCACAGGCTTCCGATGTGGCTGTCCACCTTCCAAAAACAGTATCCGCAAGTGGGCTTATCTGTTACAACGGGCCTGCAGGCTGACCTGATCCAGTCCGTTGCAGACGGACATCTGGATTGTGCCTTCGTGAATACGGAGTTTCATCATCCGGGGCTGGAGCCGGTGTTTTCCTTTCAAGAGCCTCTTGTGCTTATTGCACCCAACAATCTCAATTATGATGAAATTTCCCATCAACCTATTGTGGCGGCCAAGCTCAACGGCTGTCCTTACCGCAAGCTGCTCGAAGCCTGGGTCATCCAAAAGACGTCCCGTCAGCCTGCCGTCATTCCATATGATACGGTGGAGGGAATCATTAAAGCGGTATCCTTGGGTTTGGGAATATCCCTTTTGCCCCGGAATGTATTGCCGGAGGGGGAGGAGCAGGGGATTCAATCGTTTCCAGCGGATGATATGGGCGCAGTGTATGTTCAGCTTGTCCTGCCCAAGATTAGGTCCAACCCTGTTGTGGATGGGTTTCTTACCATGATTCAAACTCATTCCGGTTTATAAAAGTGAAAAAGCAGCGTTCTCCGGATGGCCGGACGAACGCTGCCTGATGATGATGCGCCAAGCTTTGGCGTATTTTTTTATTTTTTCACCGTGGTCAAATGGTACAGCTTGCTCTTGAAATCCCCGCCCAGGTCCGGGACGGGCAGGCCCGCATACATCAGACGGTCGCCTCCGTACACCACTCCGGTTTCCTTCAGCAGATAGTCCTTCTCGGGATCAAGCCCGGCCAGACGGACCCTTGCCCGCGGGGCATTGGGCTCCGCCAGCACCTGGAAGTAGCCCGCCAGGGCTTCGTTCTTGTCGGCGGACACAAACATCCATGCCGTCACATTGCCCTCGAAGGGGCTTTTCAGCCGGTACATATCCCCTTGTTGCACCAAGGTGCGGATTTCTTTGTAGAAGGCCACCTGGGCCTTGACCGCTTCTTTTTCCTCCTCGGTAAATACCGTCAGATCCAGCTCATACCCGAAGTTGCCGGACATGGCCACGTCGCCCCGCATGGAGAGCGGCGTCGTCCGGTGCACCTGATGGTTGGGCACGGCGGAGACGTGGGCGCCCATAGCGCTGGCCGGATAGGCCAGACTGGTGCCGTATTGGATTTTGAGCCGTTCCACGGCATCCGTATTGTCGCTGGTCCAGGTTTGCGGCATGTAGTAGAGAATGCCGGGATCGAACCGTCCGCCGCCGCCGGAGCAGCTTTCGAAGAGCACCTTCGGGAAGCGGGTGGTGATGGCCTCCATCACCTTGTACAGGCCCAGCATGTAGCGGTGGGCGGTTTCACCCTGGCGCTCGGCAGGCAGGAGGGCGGAGCCCACCTCCGACATATGGCGGTTCATGTCCCATTTCACATAGGAGATAGGGGCGGAATCAAGAATGGCCGATAC
>JAEWAA010000068.1 GCA_023391955.1 Bacillota bacterium
ATTGGCATGCGGTCCTTGGAGCCGGGAATGCGGGAAATCGGGGGATCCGGTATTGGGATGGAGCAGATGAAGGGCCGAATTTTGCTGATGCAGGGTTCGCTGAAAATGGAGAATCTTTCTGGTTCCGGTGTTCATATGACCATTTCTATACCACTGCACGAGCAGGAGCATGAATTGAATCGTAAAAGCGTATGACTTCCTGCCGGAAAGGGACTTCCGCCTAAGGGACTCTTATAGTAAGATGGAAGCAGCTTCCGGCACAGGCCGGGTGCTGCCAGGCCCCGCGGCAAAAGGGGCGGACAGACAAGGAGAGCTGAGCGAAGATGAGTGGAGTACAGAAGGAACGGTATCCTCAGATCGGGGTCGCCATGACCTGCCGGAGCTTTGAGGAGTATGAACGAATGTTTTCATGCTGTTTTAAGCCGGGGGAAAGGGTGTTGGATGCGGCTGCAGGTGCGTCATCCTTCGCCGCTGCTGCCCGCAAGCTGGGGATTCAGGCGGTGTCCGCCGATCCGCTTTATAGCTTGGAGCCGGAGGCGATGGCCCGGCGCGGCTTGCAGGAGCTGGAGGAGGCTTCCGCCAAGCTGGCGGAATTGCAGCATGTTTATTCCTGGAGCTATTACGGCTCGGCGTCCCGGCATGAGGCGCTCCGGCGCCGGTCACTGGACCTGTTTCTGGAGGATTACGGGCATTTGTACGGGACGGAGGCTTATGTGTCCGCCGCCCTGCCGCGGCTGCCCTTCGCCGATGAAAGCTTTGACCGGGTGCTGTGCAGCCACTTTCTGTTTTTATATGGGGAGCAGTTCGGAGAAGACTTCCACCGGGAGGCGGTTCTGGAGCTGGCCCGGGTCACCCGGCGCGGAGGAGAGGTAAGGATTTATCCGCTGCTGGACCTGAAGTGGGAACCGTATGCGGGACTGGGGGAGCTGATGGCTTTCCTGGAAGGCCACGGGCTGTCATCAGCGCTGGAGGTTTCCTCGCTTTCCTTTATACCGGGTTCGCAGCAGCTATTGGTGATCCGCAAGCCGGTGAGAAGGTGAAGGACCTCTTCCTGCCAAAGTGTAAAAGAGAAGGACCTCTCTTACGCAAAGTGCGGAGAAGGTCCTTTTTTGTGTTTGGTGTGGGGGGAGTGGCTGGAGTGGGAATGGCGGGGTGTTGAGAGGATCACCCATAGTGGAATGATAGCGAACCGCAAATGTATGCTATTCCAGAAAAGGGCTGCATTTTTGCCAAATAGCATACCTAAAATGTACGCTATTGGCGAAAATGAGCCGATAATTCGGTTGAAAACAGGGAATAGCAAACATTTTATGATCGCTATTCATGTAAAAAGTGGGCATAGCAGGCTAATAGCGTACATTGTTTGGCGCTTACATTGGGTAGCCCAGTGGCAGCAGCCCACCACTCGCGGTGTAAACTCGCGGTGGCAGCTCCATCCTGGACTCAACCGCTCGTTGGAGCCTGAGGCGCCAGCTCCGCCGCCCGCCAACAGCCTCTTAGTCGCCGATCCCCTGGACTTCACGCCACAGGGTTTTGTTCCGGTACTCCTGCTGGCTGCCAACTTCTTCGCCGAACCACACCGGCGCAGCAAACCCTTCCGCTTCCTCCAGCGAAGCGAACTCCGCCTCCACCGTTTGGAGATTAAACTGGTGGTAATCGTCGATTTCGAACAGCCTGCCGGAAGCATCCAGGACCTTGGTGCGGGTTTTGATCAGGGGGAGCCGTCCGGAGCCCTCCAGCAGCTGCTTGTAAATCTCCTCGCTGATGTCATACTCCGCTTCGCCGCGGGAGAGGCCGTGGCCCCTTTTGTACGTGTGGGTGTAATGGGCCGTCCCTCCGTCAGCGGGTGCCAGCCGGCGGATGCGGATTTCCTCCGTTTCGGTCAAGGCCAGATAGGTTTGCTCAATGACCTCCCGTCCAGCCAGTTTCAGCTCACCGCTGTCCAATAACCCCTGCGGATACGCGAACAGAAAAAACTTGCGTTCAATTTCCTGATTCATCGGGATGCCCCTTTCATCATCGTATCCATTTGCCCTTCCTTATTGCGTGTATACAGATGGGTCACCAAAAACCCCACAAAAGCCACAAATGCAGAAACAGCCGCAACTCTATATAGGATGGCCCCGCCCCAGGCATCGTACACCCGGCCGCCGACGAAGCCGCTGATCAGTCCGGAGAAGCCGCTCCAGGTCATATTGAAAACCGCCTGTCCCGTGGCCCGGTATTCATCCGGCACCAGCTGCTGCAGATAACGCAGGGCGGTCACCAGGAAGATGCCGAAGGACAGACTGTGCAGCGCCTGCAGCGGAATGATCCAGCCCGGGCCGCTGACCAGGCTCATCAGGAGGAAACGGATCACGTATACGCTGCACGCCACGGCCAGAAGCGGCAGCTCCTTGTATTTGTGCCCGTGTTTGTTCAGATAGAAGAACACCGGCACCTCACTCAAGGCGGAGGTCATCCAGGCGATGCCTACCAGATTTTTGCCGCCCAGATCCTTCAGATAAGTGGACAGGAAACCGTCATTAGCCCGATGGGCGATAGACATGAAGAAGATGAGCCCCAGGAACCACAGCAGCTTGCGGTTGAAAATAACCTTCACAACCCCGGAGAGGTCCATTTTCTTCATGCCTGCGCGGTTGTCCTTCAGCAGAAAGGCGAGGCATAACGAGAGTGTAACGCTGCAAACGGCCAGAATACTGATGATTTCAACACCCAGCTTATTCAGCACCAGGCCCACCATCACAGCCGCAAAGGCAAAACCCAAGGAGCCCCACATGCGGAAAAAGGCATAGCTTTTGCCGCTGACCCGGGTGTACAGAAGAATCTGGCTGTCATTCAGCCCGTTCAGCGGAGTCTGAAAGAAGTAAAAGCCGGTGACAATGACGAAGAGCACAGAATACACGTCGGTGCTGAACAGGAGCAGGACCATGGCCAGCTGCCCGAACAAAATGACAATGATGGTTTTTTTGAGGGTTTGGAACCGGTCACTGATCAGGCCCCAGAACAGATTGGATATAATGCCTACCGCCGGGCCGATGGAATACAGGGCACCGATCTGGAGCTTGCTGTAGCCAAGGGAATCATAATACAGCGGGAAAAAGGAGACCACCAGGGCCATAGTCATAAAAAACGAAAACGAAAAGGAATTGATAACGACTTCTTGCTTCTTCAAGATGTGGCCTTCTTTCGTTCGGTATTCAACCCGGCAGGGATTTCCCGGGCGGTGCTGCGGACTTTTCTCCCCGGAGGGCGGAGCGCAGCGCCCACAGCACAAAAATGAGCTCGGCGGCTACTCCCAAGGATTGGGCCAAGGCCCCGACACGGCTGTTCAGGCCCGGGGCGGCCGTCAGACAGATCACCAGAGTAAGCAGCACAACGGACACATTGGCGGCTTGGGACCAGACCATAATCTTCGTCTGTCCCTTCAGCATCAGGAGGCCGTTGGCCACGTCCAGCCAGGTAAAAGCAACGGTCATAATCACAAAGATACGCAGCGCCCGGAGGCTCTCCTCCAGCAGCAGCTCCTTAGCCCCCAAGGGATGGGTCATCACCCAAGCGCCTGCAGGGGTGAAGCTCAGAAGTGCCAGCAGAAGGCCGGGCATAAAAGCCAGCAGCAGAGTGAACCGTTTCACCTGCTGCGGATCGGTGCGGTAAAAGTTAAGCACAATCTGGTGCAAATAGGAGAACATGCTCAGCACCAGCTGGCAGACGCTCCCGGCCAACGCAAAGGCGGCAATGGAGCGGGCCGCATCCGGGGTTTTGCCCAGAGCGATATTGATGGCAGGGCTGATAATAACCGCGATTAACGATGAATAAAGAAGCGGGCGGTAAAAGGAAAAGATCTGGCTGGGGCGTTCGTAAGGATGGTTCTCCACCTTCTCGGGAAGGGTCCGCCGGTACAAGCGGGAGCCTTCGAAAAAAGCCACCGCCGCTTCTATAATCATACCCGTCAGGAAAATAACCGCTCCCACCTGGCTGCTGTCCACACCTCTGGCAATGTAATATTGGGAGAGGGCGTACATACCCAGCAGGCGGATCACCATTCCGATGGTCAGCCAAAAGGTCCTTTTATTAAATATGATGATGCCGTGGAACAAACAGCGGATGCCGGAGAAGATGCTGACGAACATCACAACCCGGTACACATGCATAATCGGCTCTACTTCTTCGCCCTTAGCCCCGAACAGGGTGCCGAAGATCAGCTCGCCCAGAGCGGTGTAGGATACAAGGACGCCGAAGGTGAAGATAGCGGCCAATAAATAGAAAGCCACCCGCGCCACGGCCCGGAAGGAGATCCGGTCGCGCACAAGGGCGGAGCAGGTTTGGCGCAGAAGAATGGCGGGTTTTTCGGTAATCCCCAGGAGACTCATGGCCACTGCGTAGCTTGCGATGATCTCCTCGGGGTTGGGGGCCCTGGTCAAGGTGCCGTTGATAATAACATGGGAGATGGTGACGAGGCTGGCCGATAAACTCAAGGGAATAAAAAAAGCGAACATTTGGGAGAGGCGGACTCCCGATTTTTCAGGGGGAAGCTGTCCGGTTCCTTGTGAATACATGATACGTACTCCTGTCTCACGTGATGGTCGAATTAGATTATTGCTTAGTATAACACGATTGACTGTGCTTAGGAGATAAAATATAATGCAAGCAATGATGGTGGCAAGTTGAGCTTGCGAAAAATTTCACGAGAGCCACATAAAGTTCGGGATTTGTTCTTTGGGAATGCCCGGCTTTACGGTATAATCGAAATTGGCATTGGAAATGGAGGAAGGAATAATGAGGGGACCGGCGTTCACCGTGTTGGTGGAACGTTTGCGCGAACACGATCCGGGATTGTTCCCAACGGGTGTTTGGAACGAGGAGCTGGATCAGGAGATCATGGATCTGGTGACATCCAGTCTCGCAGAGGACCGCTCCCAATTCGACCTCGCCTACGGAATGGCAGTCAAAGCCGGACTTCACCTGTGGAATGAAAGTTTACACCGTTCCCACGTGCTCAGCCAGGATATCCTGAATACTACCGGATGCTACTGGCATGGGCTGATGCACCGTATGGAGGGCGATTACGACAATTCGAAATATTGGTTTGAGAAGGCGGGCAAACATCCCATCTTCAGCCGCCTCCAGTTTATTAAGGAGGATATCGTTTATGACGGCGATTGGGAATACGCCACAAGCCATGAGCTGCGGGTAGGACTGCACCAGCTGTACGTCCAGCGCACCTGGGATCCGATCCTGTTCGTGGATTTGGTCCAGGGTACGGTTACTACCGGCTACGAAACCAAACTCGAGAAAATTCTTACGGCACTGCAGAAGCAGGAAATCATTACGCTGCTGGAGTATTCCTACCGCAATGCCTGTGGGGGACAGACCATTGAGCCATTTAACC
Organism: Bacillota bacterium; assembly: GCA_023391955.1. Taxonomy (GTDB): domain Bacteria; phylum Bacillota; class Bacilli; order Paenibacillales; family NBRC-103111; genus Paenibacillus_AR. The sequence continues at coordinate 5,393 of JAEWAA010000068.1, forward strand.
GATAATACGTTTGTTTATCCGGAGGGGCCCTTCGCCATGATGCGGCGGGTATACCGATATGTGCTGCCTGAGGTCAAAGGACAGCTGGCGCAGTGGCGGGAGCAGGCGGAGCGTATGCCGGACCCGGAGCTGCGGAAGCAGGCGCTGGCCAGCATGCGGGACAAGGAGTTTCACTGCATCGGCGGCTCCATCTATGCGGCGGCCCATGTGAATGCCCGGCATGTGCTGATCCCGCTGGTTGTGGCGCTTCAGACCATCAGCGACTATCTCGATAATCTGTGTGACCGCAGCACCTCCCTGGACCCCCAGGATTTCCGGATGCTGCATCAAGCCATGCTGGATGCCGTCGATCCTGCCTCGCCTGTAAACGATTACTACGCTTTCCGCCAGGAAAAGCAAGACGGAGGTTATCTGGAGAAGCTGGTGCGCACCTGCCAAAGCTGTATCCTGATGCTGCCCTCCTATGCACTGGTGGAGGCTCAGGTCCGGGAGCTGGTTTCGTATTATTGCGATCTCCAGGTGTACAAGCATATCCGCAGGGATCTCCGGGAAGGGGAGCTGCTCAACTGGTGGGAGCTGCACCGGGAGCGGTATCCGTCTTTGCGGTGGAATGAATTTGCCGCTGCCACCGGGTCCACTCTGGGCATGTTCATGCTGTTTCTGGCCGCCTCCGATCCCAGTCTGGAGCAAGCGGAGGTAACCGCTATCCGGGAAGCTTATTTTCCATACATATGCGGTTTGCATATTCTGCTGGACTACCTCATCGACCAGGAGGAGGACCGGCAGGGGGGCGACTTGAACTTCTGCAATTACTACAGCCAGGGGGAAGCGCTGGACAGAATGTCCATGATTGTGGACTCTGCCCGGACCAAAGCGGACGGCCTGGCAGCCCCTAAATTTCACCGTCTGGTCATTGAAGGGCTTATCGCCCTGTATCTGTCCGACCCCAAGGTCAAGACCCAGGCCGATGTAGTCAAAATCAAACGCCGGCTCATGCGGAACAGCCCGATGACACGCCTGTTTTTCTGGGTGAACAGTGTTTGGATTCGGTTCTCTTCATTGAATTAATCTTAAGGAGGCTACTACTATGAGTGAAGTCAAATCAATCGCAGTGCTTACCAGCGGAGGCGACTCCCAAGGGATGAATGCAGCGGTCCGCGCGGTGGTGCGCAGCGCTATTTATTATGGGCTGGACGTGTATGCGGTGCAGCGTGGTTATTATGGACTTATTCATGATGATGTCCGCAAAATGGACCTGCGCAGCGAGGGTGACATTATTCAGCGGGGCGGCACCATTCTCCAGACTGCCCGCTGCAAGGAAATGATGACGCTGGAGGGCCAAAAGACCGCCGCGGACAACCTTCGCAAGCGGGGCATCGACGGCCTGGTCGTGATCGGCGGCGACGGCTCCTACCAAGGTGCAGACAAGCTGGCTCAACTGGGCATTAAGACGATGGGCCTGCCGGGCACCATTGATAATGACATTTCCTTCACCGACTACACCATCGGCTTCGATACCGCCGTCGGCATTGTAGTGGACGCCATCAACAAGCTGCGGGATACCATGTCCTCCCACGAGCGCGCCTCCATCGTTGAGGTTATGGGCCGTCATTGCGGTGACATTGCCCTTCATGCAGGTCTTGCCAGTGGTGCGGAAAGTATTCTGATCCCGGAAATTCCCTTCAACGTGGAAGATGTAGCTGACCGGATGAAGGAGAACTTCGTCAACGGTAAACGCCACTCCATCGTAGTTGTTGCGGAGGGAGTAGGCAGCGGCGAGGAGATTGCCAAGTCCATTACCTCCCGTGTGAACATCGATGCCCGTCTTACCGTGCTGGGCCATATTCAGCGGGGCGGCACACCGACCCACAAGGACCGGATTCTCGCCAGCCAATTGGGCGACTTCGCCGTACGCCAGCTGATTGCAGGCGACTCCGGCAAGGGCTGCGGTGTGATCAACGGCCAGCTGGTGGCCACAGACATCCACAAAGTTATTACCACCAAGAAGGAATTCAACATGGAAATGTACGAGCTGGCCTTGCGTCTTTCCCAATAAACGGAATCAACTTCAACAATCCCTGGTTGGACGGCGCGGATGCTCCGGATGATCGGGGTTTTTTTATGCCCAAAAACGCCGTCCTGGGGTGGGCGGCGTTCCAGATTTATTGCGGCGGCCAGATAAAGTTAGTGGTGCAGGCTCTAACGGAACTGCGGGACGCTTAGAGGCAATTTCCAGCGTTTTTTCCGGTGTAACGGAACGCAGAGGCCCTTACAGGAGAAAATGTGGTTCGATCTCTGCTATCCCTCCCGCTAAGGCTCAGTCAGTTCCGTTACAATTCTAAACAGCCGCTTTATAGCCTTTAAGAGTCGCTGAGTTCCGTTACGTGAGCGGCCCCGCCAGCCCAGCCAGTCCAGCCAGCCCGCCAGACCGGCGGAACCTCGGACTCAAGGCTGCTCAATACCCCTGGCTCAAATCCACCTCATTGTGAAGAGGCCCATCCGGGTCCTCCGCCAGCCTCCGCAGATTTTCCCGGACAATACCGGCTGCCCGTTCGTTATAGTGGGGGCTGGCTCCGGCCACATGGGGAGTGATCAGCACATTGGGCAGCTCCCACAGGGGGGATTCCGGAGGAAGCGGCTCCTCCTCGAACACATCCAGCGCCGCTCCGGCAATGATGCCGTTCTGGAGGGCGGCAATCAGCTCCGGCTCGGAAACCACTGTGCCTCTGGCCAGATTAATCAGGCATGCGGAGGGTTTCATGGCATGCAGCTGTTCTTGTCCGATAAGCCCCTGGGTCTCAGGGGTGGAGGGGACAATCACCACCACATAGTCGCTTTCCCCAAGCACCGTTAACAGCCCGTCCGCACCCTGAAACACCCCGTCAAAATGAAGCTCGGAACGGCCGCTGGTATTGTATCCCAGGGTACGCATGCCGAAGGCCTGCGCCTTGGCGGCAATGGCCTGGCCGATGCTGCCGGTGCCCAGAATACCGACGGTTTGGCCGTGGAGCTCTCCCGAGGGGACCCGCCGTCCCCATCTTTTGTCCAGCTGGTTGGAGAAATGCAGATCGGCCCGTCTGGCCCATTGGAGCATCTGCAGCAGACCAAACTCGCTCATCTGAATCTGGTGGACACCCTTGGCGTTGGTCAGCCGGATCCCCCGCCGGTGCAGATCCTCCAGGGGCAGCTTATCGGCACCGGCGGACAGAATTTGCACCCAGGACAGCCGTGGCAGCTCCTCCAGCATAGCGGAATCCGGCATTCCGCCCCCCGCGGCAATAAACCCTACGGCATCGGCAGCCAGGGCTGCAACGTCCTCCCGGCTCCGGCAGGGAACCAGGGTGAGCCCTTCAGGGAGCCCGTCTTCCAGAAGCGGGAGCAGGGTGTCCGCATTCTTCGGCGCATAAACAATGATTTTCAAAGCGAATTCCCCCTTTTCTTTTCATCATAACGCGATTTCTGGTAAGATAAAACTCAAGTTTACCCGGATAAAGCATCCGGCGTTTAGGGCCTGTCTGAATCTTTACCCCGAAAGGCGGGAAATGACCGATGTTTCTGTATAAGCTGGAAATCAAATTAACCGGAACGAATGTATGCCTGATTGTCCTGGCGGATTCCGACGAGGCGGCCTTCGGTTATGCGGAGGGCCATCTGGTCCGCCATTTTATCAAAAAACCGGAGGTTTTGGAAACCGTCATTGTGGAGAAAAAACGGGTGGAAAAGGGCAGCGGCTATGTGATTGAGACTGGGGAATTCTAGTATGCCCGACTTCACCGGAAGAGGAGAGAGGCTATGAAGATCCTTGTGTTGGCCGGCAGCAACCGCAAGGCCGGCTCCAGCCATATGCTTGCCAAGGCCATTGCCAGGCGGATCAGGGAAAAGGGGCATGAAGTATCCCTGTTCGACTTGCATGCGAAGCCGCTGCCCATGTTTGATCCCGATGAGGATTACAGCGCGTATCCGGCGGTGGAGGAACTGGTGAATGGTGTATACCTGGCCCACGGCATCGTGCTGGTC
>JAEWAA010000579.1 GCA_023391955.1 Bacillota bacterium
ACGGCAAGCTGGATCTGGAGCTGGACAGTTTGCTTCGGGAGTTTGACGCGTGTATGGCCCTGATGAAAACCCATTTTTACAAGCCCGAATATCTGTAAAGCGTACACATTGAGGGAGGAACATTCCATGAAGGCCATCGAAACCAGAAGCCTGACCAAACAATACGGAGGGGCAAGAGGCATTTCCGACGTGAACCTGAGCGTAGCGGAGGGGGAGGTTTTCGGCTTTATCGGCCCTAACGGCGCGGGTAAATCAACCACCATCCGGACCCTGCTGGGACTCATCTCCCCCACCTCCGGCAGTGCTTTCATCTTCGGCAAAAGCTGTGCGGAGCATCCGGACATCCGCCGCGAGGTGGGTTATTTGCCCTCCGAGGTGTTCTACTATGACCGCATGCGGGTAGGCGAGCTGCTCCAATACTCCGCCAGCTTCTACAAGAAGGATTGCCGGAAACGGATCGCCCAGCTGGCAGAGGCCATGGATCTGGATTTGAAGAAGCGGATTGACGACCTGTCCTTCGGCAATAAGAAAAAGGTGGGCATTGTCCAGGGGCTGCTCCACGAACCCAAGCTCATTATTCTGGATGAGCCTACCAGCGGTCTGGACCCGTTAATGCAGCAGCGGTTTTTCGAGCTGATTGCCGAGGAGAACCGGAAAGGCGCCACTGTTTTTTTCTCCAGCCATATCCTAAGCGAGGTACAGCGGCTGTGTGACCGGGTGGCTTTCATCAAGGACGGCAGGATCATCCAGCAGGAAAAGGTCAGTGTTCTCCAGGAAAACAGCTACAAAAAATTCGCTCTGGAGACCAAAGCTCCTATCGGACAAAACCTGCAGCATCTCGAAGGGGTCAGCGGGTTCACCGCCAAGGATAACGGTGCCAGCTTTATGTTCAGAGGCAATATCAATGCCGTGATGAGGGAAATCGCCGGTTTGGAGCTGCGCAATATTTCCATCACGGAGCCGGATCTGGAGGAAATTTTCCTGCATTATTACGAAAAGGAGGACTAAGCGGCATGAACATGTATCTCCATGAGCTGAAGGCCCTGCGGAAATCTGCACTCATCTGGATCTGTGCGCTGATCGGCATGACCGCCCTCTATATGTCCGTATATCCGGGTATGACTGCAGATGCGGAAAGCTTTCGGAAGCTGCTGGAGGGTTACCCTCCATCTGTCAGAGCCATGCTGGGCATCCGGCTGGAATCCATCGCCTCCATGCTGGGGTTCTATTCATTTATTTTTTCCTTTATCGCTCTGGGCGGGGCCATTCAGGCCATGATTATAGGAGTATCCGTTCTCTCCAAGGAAACCCGGGAGCGGACGGCGGATTTCCTGCTGGTGAAGCCTGTTTCCCGGCAATCCATCGTAACGGCGAAGCTGCTGGCGGCAGTGACAATTCTTTTCCTCACCAACGCAGTATTCTATGCGGCGGCCGCCGGAATGGCCGGATTGGCGGCGAAGGAGCCCTTCGACCATTGGCTGTTTTTCCTGATCAATCTGACGCTGCTTTTTGTGCAGCTAATTTTCGTTGCCCTGGGTGCCGCTGTTTCGGTTTTCTTCAATAAGCTAAAAGGTGTGCTGCCCATCTCGCTTGGTGTGGTCTTCGGGCTGTACGTGGTTGGCGCGCTGCTGGCCGCGGATGATTCCGGTGCAGCTGCCAGAGCCTTGTCCCCGTTCCAATACTTCAGCCCTGCTTATGTAGTGGAGCATGCCGGCTATGAAACGCCATACCTGCTGCTGGGTGCTGCGGTTGTAGCCATCGGTACGGCCTTGACCTATCTCATCTACATCCGCAAGGACATCCATGCCGTCTGACACGGTGGACAGCGGAATACGGGAGGATTGTATATGAATGTGTTCAAAAGAGAGCTGAAGGCCAACCGGAAGTCCCTGATCATCTGGTGCGTCTGCATGGCGCTGCTTATCCTGTCCGGGATGGGCAAATATACGGCTTATTCCTCCGGGAGCGAAGGCGCACAGGCCTTGGCGGATTTACCCCAGACTCTCAAGTCGCTGTTAGGGATGGGGTCTTTCGATGTGACCACCATGACCGGGTTCTTCGCCCTGCTGTTCCTCTATATCGAAATTGTGGCAGGCATCCACGCCGTGCTGCTGGGCAGCGGTATTCTGGCCAAGGAGGAGCGGGATAAAACCACGGAATTCCTCATGACGCGTCCCCTGTCCCGGACCTCCATTGTCTGCGCCAAATTAGCCGCCGCCCTGGTTAACGTGGTGGTGCTGAATCTGGTATCGCTTAGCGTTTCTCTGGCAGCGGTCTCCGCCTATAACAAAGGGCCGGATATCTCCGGTGAAATTGCCACGTTCCTGCTGAGTTTGCTGCTGGTGCAGCTGGTTTTCCTTACCCTGGGGATGCTCCTGGCCGCTGTGCTGCGCAATGCCAAAACCTCTGGCTCCATCTCCGCAGGAGTGCTGATGGCCGCCTTCGTTATTTACGAATTTACGGAGCTGAACCAAAGCCTGCGGTTTCTCAACATCCTGACGCCCTTCAAATATTTCAGCTACACCGATATGGCAGAGGGGGCCGGGCTACATCCCGGCATCGCGGCGGTTTCGCTGCTGCTGTCAGCTGCCTTCGCTTGGGGCGCCGTCTATTTTTACCGGAAGCGGGACTTGGGTGTGTAAGAAAATGTCTAGTTTCCCCTGCTATATCCGAACATTTCAGTCGGGTTAGTAATTAAGTGTAATGTTTTTTCACATATTCTCTTGACACCTTCTGTTTTGCAGCTATAATAAAACTAACAAAAGACATTAACCTATCAATGCAAGTTACATTATCTTACATGTTTTCTCTCCGTAAGGGCGTGAAGCGATGGGACTTTCGGAAGGCGAAGCCAAACAGGAGATTCTGAGGATTTACAACGCGATAAATAAACGAATATTTAACGTGGGTGTAAAACAGCAGAAGGTGGATTTCGTCGATAACAAGATTCTGATTATGTCCCTGAACAGCAGAGTTCCGGTCCTGAAGCTGCTGGACGGCGATCACCCTTTTGCCACCCGCCAGATTGATTATCTTCTGTTCCAGCAATTCAAGAAACAGATCACGTTGGCCTTGGAGGAGCGTTTCCAACTGAATATTCTTGCCATACTCAAAGACTATGATCCTGAGACCGAATTTTCCGGTACGATTATCGTCTTGGAGCGTGACATCAGCACATGCCTGAACGAATCAACCGAACTCCTCTAAAAGGAGAGCGGCCGGATATCGTCAGTTTAGCCCCCTAACGACTGGATGTTGTCGGAGAGGACTGGACTGGCGATTTTTTATTATCCATACATGGTGACATGAATGGTGATCCGGGGGCTCCCCCAAAAGTAATCGGAATAAGCTTCGTAAGCATAACGTCACTTTTGGGGGACATTTTATTACAAAAAATTACAGTAAGGAGTGAGGTTCATGAGCTACAAAATCCAGATTTCCGGAGTCAGCAAAACCTTCCGCCGGGACGGCAAAGAGGTCTCGGCCATGAAGGAAACCAACCTGTCTATTGAAGAGGGCCGTTTTGTCAGCATCATCGGTCCCAGCGGCTGCGGCAAATCCACCCTGTTCAACATTATCGCCGGACTCACTCCGCCTTCCACAGGAGAGGTCATTGCAGACGGGCGCAATATTGTAGGCAAGGCCGGTTACGTGGGCTACATGCTCCAGAAGGATATGCTCCTGCCTTGGCGGACAATTCTGGACAACATTATTCTCGGTATGGAAATCCGCGGAGTGCCCCGCAAGGAAGCGGTGAACCGGGCGCTGCCCCTGATGGAGAAATATGGCCTGAAGGGCTTCGACAAGCATTATCCCAAGGAGCTGTCCGGCGGCATGCGGCAGCGGGCGGCCCTTCTGCGGACCCTGCTTTATGACCGGGACATCATTCTGCTGGACGAGCCCTTCGGCGCTTTGGATGCCCAAACCCGGCTGGCCATGCAGAATTGGCTGCTGCAAATCTGGGCGGATTTCCGCAAAACGGTGCTGTTCGTCACCCATGATATCGACGAGGCCATCTATCTCTCCGACGACATCTATGTGTTCTCCTCCCGCCCCGGCCGGATCAAGTCCAAGATTACCGTCACCATGGAGCGTCCCCGGAAAACGGAGGATATGACCTCCCCCGCCTTTATGGATTTGAAGCATCACCTGATGGAGCTGCTGTCCGCTGGCCATGACGAGGAAGCACAGATATCCTGAAATCCCCAATAGAAAGGAAGGAAGCCCATGGAATCCGTTCAAAAGAAAGCCTTTGTGGTTCACGCCCTGCCCCACGCCGATGAGAAAGCTGTCGCCGCCTCCCCTGCGCTGAAGGCCGTCCCCCTCATTATCGACGAGGAAAAAAAAGAGCGTAAAAAGCTGCTGACTATCCGGCTGCTCCGGCTTCTCGCCGCTGTCCTGATCTTCGTTGGCTGGGAGGTTTTCACCCGGATCGGTGTGATGGACCCGTATTTCTGGAGCAGCCCCGGAGCTATTCTCAAAACCACCTGGACCCAAATGACGGAGGGCAAGCTGCTGGGAGATATCGCCTACACCTCCTCCGCCACCATTCTCGGCTTTATTTTTGGAACTCTGTGCGGCGCCCTTCTAGGTCTGTCCTTCTGGTGGTCCCGGACCTACGCCGGCGTCAGCGAGCCGTACCTGATTATCCTGAACGCCATGCCCAAGCTGGCTTTGGCTCCCGTTCTGGTTATTCTTCTGGGCATCGGCTTTTTCTCCAAGGTGGCCTTGGCCTTCTCCATGACGGTGGTGGTCTCTGCCCTCTCCGCCTACAGCGGTGTAAAAAGCGTTGACCCAGACATGGAAAAGCTCATGTATTCCCTGGGTGCCAAACGCCGCCAGGTATTCACCAAGGTGGTGGTACCCTGGTCCATGCCCTGGATCATCAGCAGCCTGCGGATCAATATCGCCTTGGCCTTGGCCGGCGCTATTGTCGGCGAATTCATCGCCTCCCGGCAAGGGGTCGGACGGATGATCATGTACGCCGGAACCATCCTGGACATTAACCTGGTCTGGGTAGGTGTGGTGGTGCTGTCCGTGCTGTCCATGGTGATGTATTGGGGCGTGGTCATATTGGAAAAATGGCTGGCCAAGGGACTTACTAAGCAATAAATGATACCCCGGAAAACTTATAAAAATAAAATCATACTGCCGAAAGGATGAATCCTCCTATGACCGAACGCCTCCACACACGCCCTTATCTGCACCGCATCCGCAAAGCTCCATTGGTTCTGTCCTTGTCCCTGTTAGTTGCCGCCTCCCTGGCCGGCTGCGGGGAAAAAGCCGCCACTCCCGTCGCTGAAGCCCAATCTGGTAAAAGCTTGAAGAAAATCGTCATTGCCGAGCCTCTGCATCTGACCGGGTACCTGCCTATGTATGTGGCGCAGCGTGAAGGATATTTTGCCGAAGAGGGTTTGGAGGTACAGGTTATTCAAGCAGCGGGCGGAGCCCATGTGACTGCCGTGGTCAGCGGCGATGCCTGGGGCGTTATCGGAGGGCCGGAATCCAACGCCCTGGCGAATACCAATAGCTCCGACCCCATTATTTCCGTAGTAAACGTGGTGAACCGGGCCAATGTCTATCTGATGGCCAAAAGCGGTACTGCCCCCAAAAGCACCTCCAAGGAGGACCTGAAGGAGTTCCTGAAGGGCAAAAAAATCAACGCCAACCGGCATGGCGGAACGCCCAATCTGCTGACCCGCTACCTGCTGTTGGATGTGGGGCTTGATCCGGAGAAGGATGTGCAGCTGTTAGAGCCGGCCGACGGTTCCACAGTGGTGACTATGGTGAAACAAGGGGCGGCGGATATTGCCAACGGCGCCGAGCCTCAGATTGTGGACGGCATCAACCAGAAGGTGTGGGACGAGCCCTTTTACAAGTTCCCCAGCTTGGGTGATTTTGCCTACTCCGTAGTCAGTGTGAAGAAGTCGACCATCACCAAGGACCCGGAAACGGTCCAGAAGTTCACCAATGCCATGATTAAGGCGCTGAAGAAGGTACAATCCGACAAGGAACTGGCCAAAACCAATCTGAAGGCGGAATTCCCCACTCTTTCGGAGGAAGCGGTGAAAGCTTCCCTGGACCGGGCGTACGCGGATAGCCTGTGGAGCCCTGACGGCATCATTTCGGAAAAGGCGCTGGAGAATGACATGAATGTGATGATTAAAACCGGTATTTTCAAAGGGACATATACCTATGACGGTCTGGTGGATATGCAGTTTGCCAAAAAAGCCAATGAAGCTGCAGTGAAGTGAGGTGCTGATGAAAATGAATACGTTAGAACATTTATTGGCGGGAACCCGTCCGGCTCTGGTGATTGTGGATGTGCAGAATGATTATTGCCATCCCGAAGGGGCATTGGGCTTAACAGGCTGTGATGTCAGCGGGGTCAAGGAAATGATGCCCCGGCTGCATGGGCTTATAGGAGCGGTGCGGGAGGAAGGGATTCCCGTCATCTTCATTCAGACCTTCCACGAGGAGGCCACGGATTCGGAGGCCTGGGTCACCCGGTCCTCGGGCAGATCGGCCCAGGTTTGCCGGAAGGACAGCTGGGGGGCGGAATTCTATGAGATCAGCCCCCGGCCCGGTGAAATTGTGGTGAACAAGCACCGGTACAGCGCATTTGTGAATACGCGGCTGGATTCCGTGCTGCGGACGCTGAAGATCGACACCCTGCTTATCACCGGTGTCAGCACCAATGTATGTGTGGAGTCCACCGCCCGGGACGGGTTTATGCTGGATTACCATATTGTGCTGGTGGAGGATGCCTGCGCCTCTTACTCCCGGGATGCCCACGAGATGACGCTGGTCAACATTCAGGGTTATTTCGGCACGGTGGCGTCAAGCGGAGAGCTTGCGGGCATGTGGATGCAAGGCAAAAAATCGACCTTCGCCCTGTAACAGGGAGGCGGCAAAGCTGGTGAAACGGTTATGAGTGTAACCTCTTATAAGGAGCGCAGGAAGGCTGGACAAGGACAGGGGCATGAAGAGAGAGAAACAGGGCAGGTGGCAGAAGCGGAAAAGACTATAAAGAGACAGGATGCTGCGTTGCAGCCGGAAAAGACCGCAAGGACACAAAGACCAGATGCTGCGGGGCCTGTCCGCAATACGCCCGAAGCTGATCCGCTGCCGCATACGGTGCAGCCCCGCCGCAAAATCATGATGGTGCAGTATGTCATCTGCCTTGGCGCCTTCCTCTCCAATCTGTCGGCGGGGATGTTCAATATCGCGCTGGTGGACATTGCCGGTGAGTTCGGAGTTACCCTGCAATCCGCCCAGTGGGTGGTCACGGCTTATCTGTTGGTGATTTCCGTCTGTCTGCCGCTTATGGGGCGGCTGGGGGATCTGGCAGGACGCACACGCATCCATAACGCCGGCTATTTTATCTTTATGCTGGGCGCTCTCGCCTGCGTCTTCTCTCCTTCGTTGGGATGGCTGATCCCCTTCCGCATCCTGCAGGGGCTGGGGGCGTCCATGTACCAGGCCACCAACATGGCCCTGATCGTGTCCATCTTCCCCGAGAACCAGCGGGGAAGAGCCCTTGGCTTGATGAGCACCTTCGTGGCGGCAGGGTCCATGGTAGGACCCAGCCTGGGAGGCGTGCTCATCCAGTGGTTCTCCTGGCGGACCAGCTTCGCCATGCTGGCCGCCGTCTCTGCCGCTGCGTGGGTGCTGGCGCAGCGGTTGATCCCCCGGGAGGAGCCCCGCAGGGCCTCCCGGTTGGATTTGACCGGCGCCGCCATGTTCGCGGCGGGGCTCACGGGGCTGGTGGCCGCCCTGAATCTGGCGGGCACCAGCGGTTTTGGCTCACCGCCGGTGGTGGCGGCGGTGGCGGTGTTCGGGTTGGGTCTGGGGCTGTTCATCTGGTGGTGTCTGCCCGCCAGATGGTCTGGCGCTTCAGCCCCAAGGCGCGCCCACCGGGAGCCCTTCATTCCCTTAGGGCTGTTCCAAAACGCAGGCGTCAACAGCGGCATATTCATTACCATCGCCACGTATATGGCCGCTTTCTCCGCACAGCTGGTCCTTCCGGTGTTTTTGCGCCAGGAGCTGGGGCTTTCACCTGCAGCAGCGGGGCTTCTGCTGATGGCTTATCCCGCAGCGCTGATCCTGTCCGCTCCCGTATTCGGCCGGCTGTCGGACAAACACGGCATTATGCCGATCCTTTCGGCCGGGCTGCAGTTGATGGCAGGCACCCTGGTGGTACTAGGATTTCTGTCGCTTTCGTACCCGCCGGCGCTGCTGGCCGCTCTCATTATCCTGCTGGGTATCTCCATGGGGATGATTACCTCTCCCAACAACAGCCTGGTGATGCGGGAAACACCCCGGGAGCATCTGGGAGTGATCAGCAGCATCCTTGCCCTGTCCCGGAACCTTGGCATGATGTTCGGCACGGTGGCAGGCGGAGGATTAATTGCTGCAGGAGCCACAGCCGTGTCCGGCAGCAGAGCTGCCCCAGCGGTCGCAGCAGCTGCCGGCGGCTCCCTCAGCGGCTACCACGCAGTGTTTGTCCTTTGCGCCGTACTGGTAGCGGCGAGTCTGGCTATCGCAGCGCTGTCCCAGCGGCAGAGCCGGCTGAAGCGCCAAAAGCGCCAGGAGGAAACTCTTTCCTCCTGACGCTTAACGTCTGGTGCTCGACACTCGATACTCGATACTTGGTGCCGGACACTCGGCACTCGACCCTGGATACTGAAACATGCTGCTCATCGCCTGTACCGAACGTTTAGCGCCCCTGCGGACCTGTTCCGGCAACCCGGCGCCATGCAGCCAAGTCTAACGGCGGCCAGAGCCGCTATTTGGCCCAAAAACGGCCTTGCTCAATTCTAACGGAAGCCAGAGCCGTTATTTCGGCCGTACGTGCCCATTTGAGCACCATTCTGGCCAAATAGCGGCGCTCACTTCCGTTAGAAATTTCAACCCCCTCTTTTTCGCCAAATAAGGGCTCCTGCTTCCGTTAGAATCGCTCATGACTCAACGAGCCATCTCCGGAAACGAAACGTCGGGACAAACGCCGCAGTTTCGTTTAAATTATTGCGCTGCATCTAACATCGGACTTCGTGCCAATAGCGTTTCTCTCCCCTGCATTATGCTACCTTCTCACACTGGCCTATGCTGCCGCATCATGCTCCCTTCCCACACACGCCTGTGCTTCCGCATCACGCGATGTCCCCGCAGCGCAGCTGCGCCCCCCTATCCACCATAAACAACAACAGCCCGCAGCTTCTCCCAAGAAGCCACGGGCTGTTTTATGTCTGGCTCACACGCCATACCCACTACACTACTCAGCCGCCTCCACCAGCTTCAGCGGCATAAACACGGAGGCGCAGTTGGCCTGCCGGAACCGGGCGATGGCCTTCCGGCTCCGATCGGCCTTGTATTGGGGATGCTCTGCCAGGAACAGCTCCTGCAGATGCTGGAACGCCACCTCATAGGGATTAGAGGGATTATCCCCATTCACCTCCAGCTGCGAAATATGCACATAGATACCGCCGGGAAGCGTTACCTTTTCCACACAGTCCGGCAGCCCCTCGAAGGTGCTGACCCGGGTGCCGAAGCAGGAGCTGTAGGAGCCTTTTTCGGGATAATCGATGGGAAAGCCGTAATAATCATGCAGGTAATATTTAGCCGCTTCCGTAGCGAATACCTGATTCTGCACGCCAAAGTATTTGGTGATGACAAACTCCTCGTCACCCGGATGGGTCACACTGCAGGCGATCTTCATCGGCGGCAGAGTCACCACCCTGTAGCGCAAGGAATCAAACCGCTCCTTCAGGCCCTCTGCCACTTTTACCGGCTCATACTTGGTCAGAATATCCCCGGTTTCGTCATAGGTATTGAAGCCGCAGCCTGCTTGGTTAAATACATACTTCGTGTCATGGCGGAACTGGCCGGTGAAATACTCGTCGGCATGCATCCGCTCGTCATATCCCTTCCGGTTCTCCCGTTTGCCTTCGTTGATGAGCACCTTGGCATACCGGCAGGGGGGCAAAACAAGCGTCTCCGTATACTCCGGCAAATAATCCGGCAGCCGGTCGAAGCTTTCCACCATATATCCGGCCACCACCTTGTAGTTGCCGTCTCCCCGGACATCCGTACGGACGGTCACAATCTCCCTATGCAGCAGGCTGTCCCCAATGAGCCCCGCCAGAAGCGCCATATCCCCTTCTCCCACCAGCTTCTTGGTGAAGAAATAGTCGTTCAGGATACAATTGGCGTGTTCGAAGCCGTAATAACCGCCATACCCCCGGCTTTCGTAGCTGATCAGCAGGGCATAACCCACCACCTTCATCTCCGGCCGGTCCACAATGGTACAAAATTCACTTACCTGCTCCACCAGCACCTCCCCAGGCAACCCCATACGGCTCATCTCCTCCGCCAGCTTCAGAATTTCCGGCTTTACCACAGGGCTGTAGCCCTCTGTCCCTTGACCTTGCCCTTGAAATTGACCTTGACCCGTTCCCATGCCTTGACCCGGCACGTCCCCATGCTCCGGCAGCTCCTGCTTTCTCATGCTCATTGCGCGTTCCACCTTTCTCTCTCCAATACCAGCTTGCAGCCGGTGAAATAAATAGGTTCCCCCTGCTCATCCCGGGCAAAGGAGGCTTGGTTGGTTTCTGTCACAATCAGCCCCAGCTCCAACAGCGGTGCAATCTGCGGTGCGCAATCCAGCGGATTATAGGCGAATACCCCATCCGCCGCCAACACCTCGAAAGCATACCTCACCATAATCGAAAGCGCTTCCGTATCCAGCCCGGCATGCCAGTACCGGGTGTGCCACACATGACCCAGATCCACCATGTTCCATTCGTCCACCGTGTTGAACACCACCATCCCGATCAGGCGGTAATCCGGCTTCAGGCATACGGCCCACATATTGTCCTGCCCGGAGAACCACTCCGTCGCTTCCCTGCAGCCCTTCTCATCCGTCGGCCACGGGTGGTCCCGGTGCCTCATCTCGGAATGATGACGGTCGACAGCCAGCTCCTGCACCGCCGCTGCATCACCGGGAACAAACCGCCGGATCAACAGCCTCCCCGTCTCAAAAAGC
>JAEWAA010000101.1 GCA_023391955.1 Bacillota bacterium
CGGAATCACCGCGCTAAGAGTCACTCAGTTCCGTTAAACCTGCAAATATGCTCAAATGGTGCGCTAAGGGTCTCCGGGTTCCGTTAGACAATCCACCACTGGGAACAGTCGGTTGTACTGCTATCAATGCACCGCCTCCGCGCACTCCAACAAAAAAAGCTGCTTCCCAGCCGCAATACGGCCGGGCAAGCAGCTTTATTCAAACCGCGCGCTGTGGACCACGCGCGTATTCCTTAGATCTTCAACACACCGCCGGAGCTGGCGTTGGTAACCAGCTTCGAGTAGCGGGCCAGGTAGCCGGTTTTCACCTTGGGCTCAAAGCCCTTCCAGGCTGCGCGGCGCTTCTCCAGTTCCTCGTCGCTCACCTTCAGCATGATGGTGCGGTTGGCCAGGTCGATCTCGATAGTGTCGCCATCCTCAACGAAAGCGATGGGACCGCCTTCTGCGGCTTCCGGCGAAGCGTGGCCGATGCTGATGCCGCGGGACGCTCCGGAGAAGCGGCCATCGGTCAAAAGGGCTACCTTAGCGCCCAGACCCATACCGACGATCTGCGAGGTAGGAGCTAGCATCTCCGGCATACCGGGGCCGCCCTTAGGCCCTTCATACCGGACGATAACCACATGTCCCGCCTTTACCTTGCCGCTGGCAATGCCCGCCAGTGTTTCATCCTGGGAGTCGAAGCAGATGGCCTTGCCCGAGAAGAAGCTGCCTACGGACTTGTCCACAGCGCCGACCTTGATCACGCAGCCTTCAGGCGCAATATTGCCGAACAGCACGGACAAGCCGCCCTGCGGGCTATGGGGGTTGTCCAGCGGATGAATAACATCATGATTCTTGATCTCGCAGCCTTCCACATTCTCACGCAGGGTTTTGCCGGTAACCGTCAGACAGCTGCCGTCCAGCACGCCTTCCTTCTTGAACAGCTCATTCAGGATAGCGCTGATGCCGCCTGCATGGTGGACATCCTCGATATGATAATCCGAGGCCGGGGCGATTTTGGCCAAATGGGGGACCACCTTCGCCTTTTCATTAATCCGGGCTACAGAATATTCGATACCCGCTTCCTGAGCCAAAGCCAGAGTATGCAGAACGGTATTGGTAGAGCCGCCCATGGCCATATCCAACGCAAAAGCATTGTCGATAGCCCGCTCCGTAACAATATCCCGCGGCTTCAGGTCCAGCTCGATGATCTTCATCAATTGTTTGGCGGAGCGCTTCACGAACTCCTTGCGCTCTTCCCAGGTTGCCAGAATCGTGCCGTTGCCCGGCAAAGCCAGACCCAGGCCCTCCGCCAGACAGTTCATGGAGTTGGCAGTGAACATACCGGAGCAGGAGCCGCAGGACGGACAGCCGTAACGCTCCAGTTCTTCCAGGGTATTATCGTCGATAATACCTGCTTGATGCGCGCCGACGCCCTCAAACACGCTGTTCAGGTTGATGGAGCGGCCGTTCTTGTCCTTGCCCGCAGCCATCGGCCCGCCGCTGACGAAGATGGTGGGAATATTCAGACGCAGTGCGCCCATCATCATACCCGGAGTGATCTTGTCGCAGTTGGGGATACAGACCATGCCGTCAAACCAGTGAGCCGCTACTACCGTTTCCACCGAATCCGCAATAATTTCGCGGCTGGGCAGGGAATAGCGCATGCCGATATGCCCCATGGCAATACCGTCGTCCACACCGATGGTGTTGAATTCGAAGGGGACGCCGCCTGCCTCACGGATGGCTTCCTTGACGATTTTGCCGAATTCCTGGAGATGCACATGACCCGGAACAATATCAATATATGAATTGCATACGGCGATAAAAGGCTTCCCGAAATCCTCTTCCTTCACGCCGGCGGCCCGGAGCAGACTGCGGTGAGGCGCACGGTCAAAGCCCTTGGTAATCATATCGCTGCGTTTCGAACCTTTTAGCATGATGCAAAAATCTCCTTCCTGCCAATCCATAGTTTTTAGTTTTTACAATTTTAGCACGTTTAAGCGCAAAAGAAAATCCAAAATCACCGGGAGCCCTGCAGCGGCAAATATTTCAAAACCGGAACCAGCAGCAGTCCCGCATACGCCAATGGGTACATAAACCAAAAAAGGGCCGCTTCCGGATTCATGGACGGATACTTGGCCATCACATGCATCAGGCGGTAAGCGGGCGGAATCAGCCATGTTCCCCAGCTTGCCCAGGATGGCAAGGCCGACTCCATACCCCCCGCCGCCAAAGCCAACGCCAGAACAACCATAGCTATCACAAGCCTGCTTTTGGGCTTAACACCCAGGACAGCCAACAGCCAGCTGAAAACTGCCCCCAACAGAAAGGCGATTCCGTGACTGTACAAGGAAAGCCCAAGCTCCAGCACGGTTGGGCTTCTTTCGAAGGCGCCCGAAACCACCGGAACCAGCGTCCCCCATAAGGAAAACGCCAAGCCCCAAATTCCCAGCAGCAGCAGCCGACCGCAGCCATAACGCCTCCAGCCTCCGGCATGGAGCATGGTCAGCTCCCGCTGCACCGGGGCCTCCGAACCCTCGGCCATAAAGCCGAACCACAATGCACAGCCGAAGGCCATCGCCACCGTTACGCTGTAGCTTTCCAGCACCGGATTGGGCCGGACGGAGTACATCCACAGCACAAGAAGACCATAACACACCGCCGGCATAAAATACCTGTTGGAGCGGTGGAGATCGGTGAGCATATATTTGACCAAAGCAATCATTGCCGCTCTCCCTCCCCCGCCTCAATACGGAGCCTGCCGAAGCTCCCCTCCGCACCGGCTTCCCCGGATTGTACGCTCAATACCCCGCCTCCCGCCTGCAGCACCGCCAGGAGCAGCTTGTCCCGGAAGCGGAGATCAGGATGGAACCAAACACCATCGTCCGCCCTTCCCCACGGGCAACCGCCTCCATACCGGAGGGCTATATCCGCCGCCGCATCAACACCGATTGCCAGGGTCCGCACCATGACCCCATATTCCCCCGCTGCCGGCTGCTCCAGCTCCCGGGACTCCACCGCACCACGTCCGTCAAGGACGAGCTGCCGGTTGGCTACCCGTGCCGCCAGCCCGGGTTCATGGGAGGCGAACAGCAGCCCGGTTCCCCCGGATTTCAGCTCCCGGAGAATACGGACCAGATCCTCCTGGGCGTTCACATCCAAGCCGGAGAAGGGTTCATCCATCAGAAGCAGAGACGGCTGCTCCAGCATCGCCTGCATGATACCCACCTTTTGCAGCATCCCCTTGGAAAAGAAACGGATCGGCGCGTCCTTGGTTTGCTCCAGTCCGCACAGGGCAAGCAGTTCTCCCGTGCGTTCCCGCAGCCGGGCCGCAGGCATCCCGCGCACCGCCCCCATATGCGTCAGATATTCTACCGGACTGAAGCGCAAAACCGGCATCCGTTCCGGCACAAGGCCGATCTGCCGGCTTAATCCTGAACCGGAGCTTGCTCTGCCCCATTTTCGCCGTGCATGTCCGCCTTCGTCCTGCCCGGTTCCCCACACTACACTAGCCCCAGTGCCGCTTACGTCCGCAAGCCGGACCGTTCCCGAATCAGGAGGCAGAAGCCCCGCGATAATCCGCAGCAGTGTGCTTTTGCCGCTGCCATTAGGACCAGAAAGCACAGCAGCCTCACCGGAAACCAATACAAAATCCACCTCCCGCAGCACCGTCCGGCTGCCGAACTGCTTGCTAAGCTTTTGTACCTCCAATATGGGTATCATTCACTCTATCTCCGCTCAGTTTAATATGAAAACCGCCTCGCCCGAAGGAGCGAAGCGGTTTATGCAGCTCAGGTATGTAAATATAAGGATACAGCACAGCTTCCCGTTCCTGCAATCAGTCCAGCCGGAAAATCTGGATCGTCTTCAGCATCTGGCCGGAGACCTGGCTCATTCTGTCCGCCTGGTCCGTCATGTCCTGAATGGAAGCGATCTGCTCGTTCATGGAGGCGGATACCTCCTGCGTGCCGGCTGCGGACTGCTGGGTAATAGCGGAAATATTCTCGATTGCCGAGGAAATTTTCCGGGCGCCGTCCAGCATACTGACGCTCTCCTGGTTGAAGGTGTGGATCGATTCGGTTATGTAATGGATGCTCTCCACAATTTCATTGAACACCTGGGCGGTTTCTTCGATCATTCCGCTTTGCATATTCACGATCTCTTCATTGGCCTTGATGTTCTCGCTGGCTTCCTTCACACCGGTTTGAATCCGGTTGACCAGGTTGAACACTTCCTTGGTAGCCTGGGTGGATTCCTCCGCCAGGTTGCGCACCTGCTGGGCCACTACGGCAAAACCCCGTCCATGCTCCCCGGCTCTCGCCGCTTCAATGGAGGCATTCAGCGACAATAGGTTGGTCTGTTCGGCGATATCCTTGATGGTGCGGGTGATCTTGGTAATACCCTCCGCTTGTACGGCCAGTTCCTTGATGGTGGCGGCTACAGCCAGGGTAGCGGCAATGTTGCTCTTCATCCCCATGCCTTGGCCTTCTACAGCGTTGCGCCCTTTCTCCACCAAAGTGATCATCAGGCCGGATTTGTCATTCATGGACCTGGCGGAATTGGCGAAGGCCTCCACCTTGCCCTCTATATCACGGACGGAGCCCGTCATATCCGATACATCCTCCGAAATGGAGCTTGCGCCCACGGCCAGCTCGTTGGTGGATACCGCCACCTGGCCCAGCACATCCCGGAATTCCTGGCTTTTGTTGCGGATGCTGATAGTGGTGTCGGATACCTGTCTGGCGATGCCGGTGGTATCCTTCAGAATCCCCCGCAGCTTGTCGATCATCTGGTTTAAGGCATTGCCCAAATCGCCGAAGGCGTCATTGCTCTCAATGCGCACCTTCTGGGAAAAATCCCCCTTCGCCACATTCATGGCCACCCGGGTCATGTGCTCCACCGTCTCGGTGAGTTTGGATTCGATCATGCGGATCAGCGGAAACGCGATGCCCAGGGTCAGCACCAGTTGGATCAGCCATTCCAAAAGCGTGTGTCCCATGATAAAAGTCTTAATCAGCTGCAGAATTTCTGCGACCCCCAACAACCCGTAGCAACCCACCAATAATTTTTTGCGGAAGGACCAACTGTTCATAAAGTCCATGGAGCCCACTCCTCTGCCGGCAAAATGAAAACGATTTCTTTACCAAATATTATAGCATTGAAAAAATTCCTGGTCTATGTCGAATTTCGGTCATTTTCCAGTGTCAAACATTGTGAAACCCTGCCGGGAATGCAATAATAAGGAGTAAGTAAAAATGAGTATGCGATTTTCAAGGAAAAAGGTGAATGTATGAACCAGCAGCATCTCCTGCTCATCGACGGCTTCAACCTGCTGAGCAGAGCCCATTTTGCCACATCGTACAACAGAGCCAATGACCAGCTGCGGAATAAGAACGGTGTTTACAATAATGCACTCCGGGTGTTCTACCAGAAGCTGTTCAACCTGATCCGGGAGCACCGGATCACCCATCTTTCCGTCCTGTGGGACGTGAAGCGGGAGGAAACCACCCGCAGGCAGAGGTATGCCTCCTACAAGGCCACCCGGACGGAGCTGCCCGAGCCTCTGCTGGACCAATACCTGAGCTGCCGGGACATTCTGGAGAGCATCGGTGTTCACCAACTGTCCTTGCCCCCTTATGAAGCTGATGACCTGCTGGGTGCTTTCTCCCGCCGGTGGCCGGTGGACCATTGCTTTATTTACAGCAACGACCGGGACCTGCTGCAGCTGCTAAGCGATACCTCGTCGCAGATCATAGCCGGCAAACAGGGCGAAACCGTCTATACCTGCGCCCACTTCCAGAATGATTACGGCATTGTGCCGGGACAGTGGACCGATGTGAAGGCCCTTCTCGGGGACACCAGCGACAACATCCCGGGCTGCCCCGGCATCGGCGCCAAATCCGCCCTGCCTCTGATTCAGCAATACGGCAGCCTGGAGAGCTTGTATGCCTCCATCGACCAGTTGGAGCCCCACCTGACCAAACACCGGAAGAAGCTGGTGGCCGGACAAGAGTCCTGCTTCTTAAGCAAGGAGCTGTCCACCATCATCGTGGATATCCCCGAGATTGGCGAGCTTCCGCTGGACGCGCTGCAGCTGAACATCCGGCATGACGTCCTCCGCTCTTCCATGGAGCAGTATGAGCTGAACATCCGGATTGACGCTTCCCTAGGAGCGTAATTAAATTCCCCAAAGCGTGACACGGGCAGCGACGGTCCTAACTAACTCCTAACTAAGTCCTAACGGACCGAGCGTCCGTTATTCGGCGAAAATACGGTCTTTTCTTATTCTTGCGGACTCAGCAGCCGTTATTGGGGCAAAAGGTCCTTATGCGGGCAAACTTTAGCGGAAATAGCGTACCCTGTGTCCGTAAAAAGAGTAAAATCGCCGATTTCAGGCAAATAACGGCTTCTGTGTCCGGAGCAAACCGGATCGGCGGGCTCAAAGTAGCCCGGCACAGCCGCGGCATGGAACAAACAGGCCTATTCTGCCAATATCCAGCAAAATAGGCCTGTTTGCTATCGAACACTATGATTACAGAATATCCAGTGCGATTTTCACAACGATTTTTTTCACCGAATCGGCCTTATCTCCCGCTGCGCACAGGGGACGATGGATATCATCCGGGAAGAAAACGGCGAACATGCCGGGACGCAAAAGCAAATCGGTTTCATCCTTCACATCGGTGTAGAAGGCGATATCCCGGCTGCCCAGGTAATCCTCGGAGGGTACGGAATCGGCAGAACGGCGGGCCACCCCGATCACTTCGCCTGCACCGCTGGCCAAATATTGGATATCGATATAGCGGTCATGGGCTTCCGGCTTGCGGTCCTGCTTAGGCTCTGTTTCGGCTACGGATACCAGGGCGAACATCTTGTCGCCGTCGATTTCGTGGCGGCCAATCTCCAGCTCCCCGGTACGGTTCTCCTGAATAAAAGCCATTCCTTTTTCCAGCGCCTTGGAATAGATATGCGCTTCCTTTTGCCAAGAATCCAAATTACCTACGATCATTGCGGACTGCACCTCTTTATCATAATAGGTTGAAGCCGGCAGCGGGAGACTGTCCGTAAGACAGCCCCCAGGGCCAACCGGCTTCTTCTCATGAAACCTGATGTTAGAAACTTCTTATGCCAACGCTTCCGACTCGGCGGCTTCCTTGTACAAGGACTGAAACAGCTCCACCATTTTCACATGCTTGCGCAGGGATTTTTCATGGATCAGGTTCAGCTTGCCATTGTCCAGTGAACCGAATACACGGATCAGATCCTCGTTCTCATGGCTCCAATCGAAGCCGTCGAAAATCTGCAGGCATTGCAGGCCCTTTTCGTCGTATTCGCCGTTTTTGAACAGGTGTTGATGCGCATACAAGGCGATGCCCTCCTGCATCACACGGCTGGAGGTGGAGTAGTGGGGCAGCCCCGGCTGCTCCGGCATCAATGGCAGAATGGTATTAAAGAATTGGTGCAGAATCTCCACATAAGTGGCCGGAGCCTTGCGGATCCGCCGGGCCAGCTCATAGGAGGTTTGCAGACGCCCGGAGAACAGCATGACGGAGGTGGAATACAGCCAGCTGAAGGACGTGAAATTTTTGTTGAAGGAGGTCAGGTTGCTGCGCTTCTCCACACCGGCCGCCTTCAGATAAACATTGTGGTCGGCTACCTGCTGAATCACTAGATTCAGCGGATCGGTAGAGTCGAAGGAATGGCCCAGCTCCTTGGAAACCAACTGCACCTTGGAGTTGATATCGCCGAACAGCTGCTTTTCCTCTTCCTCGGTCAAACCCACATACAGCTGCACGGACAGCTCGGTTTCCACCAAATCCAGGCGGCGCTTCTCCAGCTGCTCCAGCAGACCTTCCGTTTGGGCAGCTTCTTCCTTCAGCTCGTCATTTTCCCCTTGGCGGCGGATTTTGAGCTTGAGGGCGGCCAGCTTCTTCTCGTAGCGCCGGACTTCCTTCAGCATTTGCTCATTGACGTAGCCCAAGGCCATAATCCGGTGCTGTCCGTCCAGAATGCTCAGCTTGGAGCCGTGGCGCAGGTACAGGCCGCCTGCCTCATCGCGGGCCAGTTGGCTGACGTCGCGCAGGGACAGGGTAACAGGGCCGAAAAATACATGATCCAGCTCCCGCTCCTGAAGATAGTTGGCGATTTTGCGGCGCTGCATGCCGGAAAGCTTGCGCTGCACCATGGAATCAATTGCGGTATAGTTCAACAGATCCTGCACCGGCAAGGAAATGGTTGCCAGCCCAAACCGGTCGCAGAACGGATGAATGGTCATATTTAAGCATAAGCCTTCCATTAGCCCGCATCCTCCTTCGTACCGATTAAGATCAGTTGGTTGTTGTTATAGAATTCCTTGATATATTGGTACGCCTTCATAATCCGGCTGCGTCTCGGCAGACGGTCCTTTTCCTCACCCACGTAGATGCCGTCCCAGTCGATATGGGGCAGAATCTTCAGGGCATGCTCCAGGGAATACCTGTTGAAGCTGCCGGTTTTGACGGCTTCCTCATGGGAGAACAGCGCCAGGGCCAGCTGCACATTCTCGGACCAGGCGATCACGCCCTTGCCGGGTTTGGGCAGATATGCCACCAGACGGTCCAGATAGAAGGAGGCTTCCTTGATGGCTTCATCCTCTTCCTCTTCCGTGAATTGGTAGCCGTTGTTGCGGGCGGAGGAACGCATGCGGCCTTCGAAAAGCGCACACATAATTTCCACCAGCAGATGGTAGGACCAGAGGAATTCCGGACCCTTGCCCCGTTCGGTGAACATATCCACGCCGATATCCTGGAGATTCGGGTCGCTTCCGGCGAGACGGGAGGCCACTACATGGTAGAAGCGGCGCTGGTCACGCAGAACGGCCAGGTTTCCGCCGATCTTCCGGGGTAGCTTGTTGATGTCACTGAACAGCTGGCGCTCTTGACGGGCGTCGATGTCCAGATAAATCATGACAGACATGGGGAACTGGTAGAGGCTGTTCAGCTTCTGCGAAATCTCCTCCATCTTGTCATATTCCCGGCGGTCCTTGGCCCGGGCCATAAGGCTCTGGAAGGACTCCGTCAGCCGTTGGAATGCGGCCAGCCGATGCTGCCCGTCAACCACGTACAGCTTCTCGATGGCCTTCAGCCGGTACACGCCTGCATTCTCGTCGTATTCCCCTGCTCCGCGGGCGGAGAGAATAATGCCGGGGAAATACACGGTTTGCTGATGATCCAGGAACAGCTGGATGTAGTCGATCAGCTTGGTCAGGTTTTGCGGGATAATGGAACGCTGCACTTCCAGGTCCACCTCATAGATGGAGAGCAGCTTGCTCACCGGAAGGGTGGTGGAAATGGTCGTCTGCCCGAAGGTGCGGGCCAGCCTGCCGGGAATTTCCACGAACGACCCGGCTTTCTGCTCGGACAAAAGCTCGGACAAAGATTGAATGGAGTCCATCATATCACCTTGCTTTCTGCATAAATTTTGCATGCACCGGTTTCGGTGCTTATATTACCATCATAGACAGAATGGCATGAAATTATATC
>JAEWAA010000586.1 GCA_023391955.1 Bacillota bacterium
GTTTTTTTTGGAGGTATCCAGGGCTTGTTGGGCGGTGAAGGTTTTGCCGCTGACAATCGCCTTCAGCCAGTTGTCCTTGATTTGCTGGTCCACGTTCTTCGCGATCATGGTCAGATCGGCAGGCAGCACAGGCAGGTACTCCGGCTTCAGCGTAGGAATCGGACGGTCCTTGCTGACATAGGCGGCAATCGCGTCGTCGGACAGCTTCAAGAGAGCGGTTTGTGTATCATTTTTCGGCTTGAAAGTGGTATTTCCCCACAGAAGAGTAGAGCTCATCATTGCCAGGTCGCCTGTATAGGAAGCTTCAATCTTGTTTTTCTCAGCATCAATAGTTTCAGGTACACCTTCTGCGTTCCGCTTCCAGTGGACACCTTCCAGACCCTTGCTGACGGTGAGGGAAACATCCGGTTTGATCATGAAGTCGATGTATTGCATAACGGCTTTTTGGTCCTTGGCTTTGGCGTTGACAATCCCCACCATTTGAATCGGGCTGGAAATAACTGGGCTAAACTGTCCGTATTGGGTGGAAGGCAACGGCAGAATGGCCAGCTTAACGTCCGGTGCATTCTGCTTCAGCGTATCGTAATCCTTCTCTGCAAGGCTTTGGTGCATGTAGATGCCCAACTTGCCGCTGAGGAAATCCTGCTTGGCTTTTTCGCCGTTTTTGTCGGCCAGGAAGTCCTTATCTACAATGCCCGCGTCAAACAGCTTCTTCTGGAAGTCTACAGAAGCAGACTGGCGCTCCCATTCATGGACAAAATTGCTGCCGTCTATGCGCCAAGCCACTTCACCGTAACCGAACATGTGGCTGACAATGGAGAAAGCGTTGCCGCTTAAGTTTACGCCGAAGGTATCCTTTTTGCCGTTGCCGTCCGGGTCCTGCTCGGTGAAGGCCTTGGCTACATTAAACAGCTCGTCTGCGGTTTTCGGAGTGGACAGCTTCAGCTTATCCAGCCAGTCCTGACGGATAAAGATCATGTGGCCGGCTGTCAGAGGCGACACCTTTCCAATTTCATACAGCTTGCCGTCATCCTTGGTGCCAAGCTTCTTCAATTGGGGGAACTGCTTCATCAGGTCCTTGTAAGTGGTGCTGTATTTCTCCACCATTTCGTCGATGGGGGCAAGCAGCTTTTGGCTGTACCACAAATTCCGGTAGCCGGTATCGTATTCCAGAATCAGATCAGGTGCGCTGTTGCTGGCGAACAAAGTATTCAGCTTCTGCAGGGACTCCCAGCGGGGTACGGGAACATACTGGACATCCACAGGGCCGTTTTTGTTGATCCAATCGGTCCAGCGGTTTTTGTCCCAGTTGCCTTCTTGGGGAGGAATATTGTTGCGGTCATATATAGTTGCTGTGATTTTGCCTCTTGCTGCTGTTGTAGGTGCTGTTGAAGCACCCGCGGCTGCGGAAGCTCCAGTGGTGGGGCTTGTGCTGCTGGATGCGCCGTTATCACTGCTGCCGCAGCCTGCCAGAATCATGCCTGCCGCAGTTACCATTACCGTGCCGCCTAATGCTGCCTTCTTCCAATTATGCTTTGCCATTCTTGTAAATCCCCCTTCGCATGGATAGATGCGTGCGCTTTGCGTAAAACGCTTACTTGCTGTGATGTGTTTTCCTTTTGACGATGCTCGGCGCTTTCGTAAAGCTCCTCGATTGCAGAATACAACACCCTGAATGCAGCGGGCAATTTACATGTTTCCCGGACTAACCGATCGGCCAAAACACTGGGCTAACCGGAAATCTCCGATAAACCAAACAGAAAAAAACATCGGCTAACCAAGTGAAAATGCCTTATGCAGCGCGGGTTTGCGGGGATTTAGCATCAAATCCAACCGCTTCCAAATTCAACCAATAGGTTCTGACGGAAGCTGGTGTTGTTTTACTGCGGATACGCCCCTTCCGAATTCTAACGGAAGTGAGCGCCGTTATTTGGCCCATAATTGGCTCCTTTAAATTCTAACGGAAGCCACAGCCTTTATTTGGCTCCGCCACTACCTCCCGGGCCGATTTTGCCGCGAATAACGTCTCCTGCTTCCGTTAGAAAATGCACAGCCCTATTTTACGCCCAATAAGGGCTCTCACTTCCGTTAGAATCCCCGGGCAATTGGCAGGATGACAAAAGCCGCTATTCCCCCTTCGCGGAAGAACGCGGCCCTCGTCTTATGACCCGCCGCGCATGGGTCCAGCAAGCCAGCCAACCAGCCTGCTTGCCTGCCTGAAGGCACCAAGCTTACCCGGTATGGCTTTTGCGGTAATCGCCGGGAGTGACCCCTTCGATTTTTTTGAACGCGCGGATGTATGAAATATCGTGGATGTAGCCCACCGCATTGGCGATCTGCTGCAGGGACAGCGACGTTTGCGTCAGCAGCTTCTTGCTCTCCTCAATCCGGACATGGACCATAAAGTCCACCAGCTTTACGCCGAAGGCTTCCTTAAAAAGACGGCTCAAATATTTGCCGTTCAGCCCAAAGCGGTCGCACAGATGAGTCAGCGAAAGGTCCGGATTGGCGAATTCCGTTTCCATGTAAGCCTTGACTTCCTTCATCAGCGCCAGATGGCTCCGGCTCTCCCGGTACGTCTGCAGCCGCTGATGGAATGCCTCCAGGATGCCCATGAAGCGGATTTCCGTATCCTCCGCCAAATCGAACTGCTCCTTGATCGCCAGAAGCTGGGGCTCCGTATCCTCCCGCCAGTCACTCTGGACCTCCTCGGGAAATTCCGAAAGCTCCCGCCGCAGCTGCCCGATAATCGCCTCCAAAAGGCGGATATGCTCCTCGCGGGTGAAGCTTTTATTACGCTGCTCCCGGAAAATCTCCGAAAACAGCGGACGCCAGTCAGGCTCCCCGGCCCGGTAGGCATGGGCGAAGCTGCGCAGCTCCTTGCCGTCATAAGGCAAACCGCCGCCGCTGTCCGCAGGCGCCTGATCCCGCTGCCGGATAATCCGGTTCAGCCCCAAGGCGGGCTTGAAGGACAGCGCCTTGGATGCCGTGCGGTAGCTGGGCGGCAGCTCGGCCAATTCCCCGGCAGCCGTTCCGATTCCCGCTGTCACTGTAAACTCCAGATTATGCTCCACCCAGGTCCGGACCTGCTCCGCCAAACCGGCCACCAGCAGCTCGCAGGCCTCCGGCGAACCCTCAATCCGGTACAAGGCCGCCACCCGGTGCTGGTCTGTCCACTCTGTCCAAACCTCCATGGGCAGCGCTTCCTTCTCGGCCACCTCCCGGATGACGCTGATCAGCACAAATTTCAGCAGGGAGAAATCCCTATAGGTGTATTTGCCGGTCACCTCGGCGTACCGGTCGATTTCGTACAGGGCGATGGCCATGGCCTCGCCTCCGCCCGGAGCCTTCATGCCGAAGCGGTGCAGCTCCTGCTCCCACTCCTCCTGGCCGATGGTCCGGTAACCCTCCAGCAGCTCCAGGAAAAAATGCCGCCTCCGGAATTGGGAGTCCTCCTCGTGCATCTTACGGAAGGTGTCCGATTCCTCAATAAGCCTGTCGATGGCCCGTTCGATAAAACGGAACTCGTCCTCTCCTTTTTTGCCCGATGCTTCATTCTTCTTGGATGCATATTCCTCGACCCGGTTGATCAGCGATTCGATAGGGCGGTAATTCCGCTTGGTAATAAAGGTGATCCACGCCGATCCGGCCACCACCACACCGATGCCGATGGCTGCCCAGATATAAGAGAACACCGAGAAAAATTGAAAAATCTTAATGTCATGCACCCCGCTGCGGTATGTCCAGCCGGTATACGGGGAGCTGATTTCCGTCAGAATGGAGCCTGGCAGAGAGCCGTTGGGATTGGAGCTCAGCATCAGGGAGCCGCCTCCGTCCCGGACCTCCAGATAACTGATGCTGGAGTTGGACAGCTCCACCAGGGACCGCTCCAGATTATGGAGGCTGATGTTCACCACCACCAGCCCCTCCCCGCCGGTCAAAAGCGGGTACTTACGGCTAATAGACACCACCTCCGGCGTCCCCGTGTCCTGGCCCGGCAGCTCCTGATAACGGCGCACCTTGGACAGCTGGTACAAATCCGGCACCTGTCTCATTTGTTCAATAAACCCTTTGTCCCCGAAGCTCTCCACCGGCAGCAGCATGTTGCCGCTTAACACAGTGGAATCCGCAGTCCGGTACAGATAGACGGAATCGATATAATTGTTATAATTGGACAGCTGGTTGACCTTCTTGGAAACCTCATAAATGGTATAAGGCTGCTGTTCCTCCTGGGTGGATGCGAAAAACTGCTTCAGCAAAGCTGCAGATTCAATTTCCTGAACCAGCATGCTGTCGATTTCCTTCATGGAATGGTCAATCAGTTGGATAACGTGATTCACATACGCCCGGTTGGCGTTCACCGTCTCCCGGTGGGACAGCTGGCTGATCAACAGGAAGGTCAGCACAATCAGCACGGATACCAAGGTAAAAAAAACCGGAAAATAGGATAAGAGCAACCGGTAAAACCATTTTTTCTGCTTCAATCTGCTGGCGCCTCCCAAATGATGTCTATGCGGCTTCCCTTGTATGCCGAAAACCCTTACAGCTCGTTCTATGCCTATCTTACCCTATCTTCCAAGCCTTGCCTACCTGAAAGCCTTAATGCCCCTGGGTCA
Source organism: Bacillota bacterium (assembly GCA_023391955.1). GTDB lineage: Bacteria > Bacillota > Bacilli > Paenibacillales > NBRC-103111 > Paenibacillus_AR. Next base: position 4,617 of record JAEWAA010000586.1, read on the forward strand.
GTCCTGGGCTCACCCCCGCAGGTTTGCCCGTCAGCAAGAGGCCAATCCCCCACAGGAGCTTGATAGCCACATCAATATAGACGATTACCTCAAAGGAAATATCCCCATTCCACATCCCCGTCAGGGCATTGGCCGTCAGCAGGACAGCCAACAGAAACATGGAGCGTCCATGTACCCATGCCATCGGAACAAAATGCAGCCCAATCGCCAGAAAAGCACCCAGCCATACCAGCCGGTAATTCCCATCACCGAAATGGGGGCCCCCTACCAGCACCATGACCACAAACATAAAAATGATAGAGGCAAGCGTCATCTTGTTTTGTCTGGAGGTTGGCGGCCCGTAGGAGAGCCTGCGGGCTAATTTTTTATTGGATAAAATACCGAAAACCCCTGCCATATAGCCGAATGAAAATACGGGCATGGAAATAAGCTGGCTCCCCCCGACCAGCTTCCCGATCAGGATGACTGCCGCTACCCAAACCAGCCAGGGTGTGTTTGCAAACTCCGAGGGGAGCAAATTTTGCCGAATTTTCGTTCCAAACAAGGCACTTTCGTGAAGGCGTACCGGGGGTACGTCAAACGGAAGTAACGCGGGATGGGGCGAAAAGGCGGTGAAAGGTGCCCTCAAGCGGGTTTGCAAACACAGCCTAAAGCCCACATACCCTTTTATTCAAAAATGCTGCCTTCATTGCTTTCTCCTCCTCAGGTTCCTTACCAACCAAAAAGCGCCCGGGCTCCGCAAGCAGAGTCCAGGGCGCATTTGTTTAAGTTCATTTGCATTAAATCAGCGTAACATTGTTCCGGCTGGCGGTTTGGCTGGAGCGTTTATCCAACAGCCGGTTGACGGCATGGACGTACGCTTTGGCACTGGCCTCCAGAATGTCGGTGCTGATGCCGCGGCCGGAGACGGCGATGCCGTTTTGGCGCAGGACCACATGAACCTCACCCAGGGCATCCTTGCCGTGGGAAACGGACTTGATGGAGTAGTCGCCCAACTCCACCTCTTCCTTGGTTACCTTGTCGATGGCCTTGTAGATGGCATCTACCGAGCCGTTGCCGATGGCCACCTCGTCAAACACCTCACCATCCAGCTTGCGGATACGAACCGTTGCCGTAGGCACAGACTGGTTGCCGTAGGAAACCTGCATGGTTTCCAGGGTAAAGGCCTCGGGGATAGTCGCGAGCTTCTCGTCCAGAAGAGCGCGGATATCCTCGTCGCCCACTTCCTTCTTCTTGTCAGCCAGATCCTTGAACTTGGCAAAAGCCGCATTGACTGCTTCCTCTGCCAGGTCGTAGCCCAGGTCGATGAGCTTCTCCCGGAAAGCGTGGCGGCCGGAGTGTTTGCCCAGGACCAGCTTGCTCTCCTTCAGCCCTATGCTCTCGGGGGAGATGATTTCATAGGTGGTTTTTTCCTTCAGCATGCCGTCCTGATGGATGCCGGATTCATGGGCAAAAGCGTTGGCGCCCACGATGGCCTTGTTGCCGGGAACCACCATGCCGGTGAGCTTGCTCACCAGGCGGCTGGTGCGGGCGATTTCGTCCAGCTGCAGACCGGTTTTGGCTTGGAAAAAGTCCTGGCGGGTGTTAAGCGCCATGGCGACCTCCTCGATGGCCGTGTTGCCGGCTCGTTCACCGATGCCGTTCACGGTGCCTTCAATTTGGTCGGCGCCGTTTAAGATAGCGGCCAGGGCATTGGCCGTAGCCATCCCCAGGTCGTCATGGCAGTGAGCGGAGAGCTGGATTTTTTCGATACCCGGTACATTCTCCTTCAGGGTTTTGAAAATGTTGCCGAACTCCGCGGGGTAGAGATAGCCCACCGTGTCGGGGATATTGACCACCGTGGCTCCCGCCCGGATGGCCATCTCCGTCACCTCGCACAGGAAGTCCAGCTCCGTGCGTCCGGCGTCCTCCGGGGAGAACTCCACCTTGCTGAAGAACTTGCGCGCATACCGGATGGCTGCCTCTGCGGTTTCCAGCACCTGATGCTTCTCCATCTTCAGCTTGTACTTCCGGTGGATGGGCGAGGAGGCCAGGAACAGATGGAGACAGGGGTCCTGGGCGCCCTTCAGCGCCTCCCATGCCGCATCAATATCCTGTACCCGGGAACGGGATAACCCGATGATAGTGGAGTTTCTCACAGCACCGGCCACTGCCTGTACGGCTGCCGAGTCGCCGGGGGAAGCGGCGGGGAAGCCGGCTTCAATCCGGTCCACCTTCAGCCGTTCCAGCTGGAGGGCAATCTCCACCTTCTCCTCCGTATTCAGGTTCACGCCCGGCGACTGCTCGCCATCCCGGAGTGTGGTGTCAAAAATATAAATTTTCCGCATGATCATCACCTCCAGGAAATGTGTCCCCATTCAGGGGAAAACGGCCTGCGCATGACGCACAGGCCGCATGTCCGGCTGATGGCCGGGGATGGGAAGCTTACTTCTTGATCCAGTGCATCATTTCGCGCAGCTGGCGGCCGGTCACTTCAAGCTGGTGCTCGGACTCGGCACGGCGGGTAGCGGTCAGGAATGCGCGGTTGGATTGGTTCTCCAGGATGAAATCCCGTGCGAACTTGCCTTGTTGGATGTCGGACAGGACGCGCTTCATTTCCTTCTTGGTTTCGTCGGTTACGATGCGGGGGCCGGTCACATAGTCGCCGTATTCCGCAGTGTTGGAGATGGAGTGGCGCATGGCTGCCAGACCGCCTTCATAGATCAGGTCCACGATCAGCTTCAGCTCGTGAAGACATTCGAAGTAGGCCATTTCCGGCGCATATCCGGCTTCCACCAGCGTTTCAAAGCCGGCCTTGATCAGCGCGGAGGTACCGCCGCACAGTACGGCTTGTTCGCCGAAGAGGTCGGTTTCGGTTTCTTCGCGGAAGGAGGTTTCGAATACGCCTGCACGGGTGCAGCCGATGCCCTTGGCATAGGCCAGGCCGATTTGGGTGGCAAGGCCGGTTGCATCCTGGTGGATGGCGACAAGCCCCGGAACGCCGAAGCCTTCCACATAAGTGCGGCGCACCATGTGGCCGGGGGATTTAGGAGCAACCAGCAGCACGTCCTTGTCGGCGGAAGGCACGATTTGGCCGAAGTGAACGTTAAAGCCGTGGGAGAACATGATGGTGGCGCCCTTCTTCAGGTTGGGCTCGATTTCTTCCTTGTACACCTTGGCTTGAGTTTCGTCAGGCAGGAGGATCTGGATGACATCCGCTTTGGCGGCTGCGTCAGCCACTTCCAGCACTTCGAAGCCGTCGTTCTTGGCGGTTTCCCAGGACTTGCCGGGACGGAGGCCGATGATAACGGACAGGCCGCTGTCACGCAGGTTTTGGGCTTGTGCGTGGCCTTGGCTGCCATAGCCGATGATTGCGATTGTTTTACCTTGAAGTACACTCAGGTCTGCGTCTTTTTCATAGAAAATCTTGGCCATTGCGATATTTCCTCCTTGGATGTACGCCTGATGGGCGTCGTCAATAGTTCAAGTCCCTCCGAAGCGGACGCCGCAGAAGACGGTGAACACGGGCTGGCCGTGATGCCGCTTAACGGCTCTTGGCGAGTTTGCCTTCGAGGCACTTCCTGCCGCTTAACGGCTGGCCGCCAATTGGCGAGGATACCCTGGGTAACCGCCGCTCCACGCTGCCCGTCTTCTCGGGCGTCCGCTCCCGGTAAGGGAGGCTTGTGATTAAACCCTATTATAACTCCAATCATGTAAAGCATTAAAGTGGGAAAATTAAATTTCGCACCTATTGATGTTAAAATTCGCTATTTTCGAGATTTTTAACGGAGCCGGATCGTTCTGTTCCGTCAACTTTCTCTGAGAGTCCCGAGATTCGGCTGCTAACGGAACTGAGGAGCGCTTAGAAGGGAAATTCGGCTTCTTTAGTTCCGTAACGGAACTGAGACGCCCTTAAACACTAATTTTACTGTCAGATCCGCCCCATTTGCCCTGTAAGAGTCACATAGTTCCGTTAGAATGCAAACGGTGCGATTTTAGCCGGCTAAGGGTCGCTGAGTTCCGTTAGCGTTCAGAGGCCGTCTAGTTTGCTGGGAAGGGCCTCTGAGTTCCGTTAGCGCCCAGGCCAGTCCGTCGGAGTCAAACTTGGGCTCCACCTGCTGCCCTTCTCAACAAAATTCTACTTGACCGCCCCGCGCACCATCGCTGTAGCTCCCGTGCGGGACAGCTCCTTGATCCGGTAAGGACGCAGCACCTCGACCATGGCGTCGATTTTTTCGGAATCGCCCACTACCTGCACGATCATGCTGTTGGGGCCGATGTCCACCACCGAGGCGCGGAAGGTTTCTACGATGCTCACAACTTCGGGACGGGCGGACGGTTCGGCATGGACCTTGATCAGGGCCAGCTCCCGGGCCACCATGGGGTTGGCGCTCAGGTCCACCACCTTGATGACGTCGATGATCTTGTACAGTTGCTTTTCCACCTGCTCCATAGTCTTATCGTCGCCAGTGGTTACGATAACCATGCGGGAGAGGCCCTTTTCCTCGGATTCCCCCACCGTTATGCTTTCGATATTAAAGCCCCGCCGGCCGAAGAGGCCGGATACCCGCTGCAGGACCCCGGGCTGGTCATTCACCAGTACTGATATAGTGTGCTTCGTCGGCTTCATTCACTTCATCCCCCATCAGCATCTCATCTATCGTGCTTCCAACCGTAACCATGGGATAAACATTCTCGTGCTTGCGGACCACAAACTCCACCAGAACCGGACCGTCGGTATCCATGGCTTCCTGCCAGGCCGCCCGGGCTTCCTCCTTGTTCCGGGCCCGCAAGCCCTTCACCCCGTAGGCCTCCGCCAGCTTCACAAAATCAGGGCTGCCGGCCAGGTCGATGTGGCTGTAGCGATTTTCGTAGATGAGCTCCTGCCACTGCCGGACCATACCCAGCACTTGGTTGTTGATAACCACAATCTTCACCGGAATTTTATGGATGGCGCAAACCGCCAGCTCCTGGGAGCACATCTGCATGCCGCCGTCGCCGTTGATGGAAATAACCAGCCGGTCCGGATTGCCCATCTGGGCGCCGATAGCCGACGGGAAGCGGAAGCCCATGGTGCCCAGCCCGCCGGAGGTAACCAATGCCCGGGGATGGTTGAACTTGTAGTACTGGGCCGCCCACATCTGATGCTGGCCTACATCGGTGGTAACAATGGCTTCACCGTTGGTGGTTTCATGCAGCATTTCGATGACCCATTGGGGCTTCAGCTCTTTGTCCGAATCGTTATAGCGAAGAGGGAAATTCCGTTTGCTTTCGGCGATTTCCGCGATCCACGCTTCCGAGTTGGCGCGTTTGGCCTTGGTGTTGGCGTAAGCCAGCACGTATTTCACATCGCCTACACAAGGAATATCTGTAGGTACGTTCTTGCCGATTTCCGCCGGGTCCACATCAATGTGGGCAATCGTCGCCTTAGGGGCAAACCCCGCCAGCTTGGAGGTTACCCGGTCATCGAAACGGGCGCCGATGGAGATGAGCAGATCCGCATTCTGAATGGCCTTATTGGCGGTAAAGGTGCCGTGCATGCCGGGCATGCCCATCCACAGCTCGTGGGCGCTGGGGAAGCCGCCGAGGCCAAGCAGGGTGGTGGTCACGGGAATCCGGGTTTTGTCCACAAATTCGATGAGTTCCGCAGAGGCTCCTGCGTAAACAACGCCGCCTCCGGCCAGAATGACGGGACGTTCGGCCTTTTCGATGGCCGCCAGGATTTTCTCCACCTGCTTCTTGTTGGGATCGGTGGTGGGGTTGTAGCCCCGGATGCTGATTTTATCGTCAATGGCCGGTTTAAATACAGTTGTATGGGCCGAGATGTCCTTGGGAATGTCGATGAGCACGGGGCCCTTGCGTCCGGTATTGGCAATATGGAAGGCCTCATGGATCACCCGCGGCAGATCCTCTACGTTGCGCACCAGATAGTTGTGCTTGGTAATCGGCATGGTGATGCCGGTAATATCCGCTTCCTGGAAGGCGTCCGTGCCAATAAGCGGGGTCGCTACGTTGCCTGTGATGACCACCAGCGGCACAGAATCCATATAGGCGGTGGCGATGCCGGTTACCAGGTTAGTCGCTCCCGGGCCGGAGGTGGCGATACAAACGCCCACTTCACCGGTGGTGCGGGCGTAACCGTCCGCTGCGTGGATGGCGCCTTGCTCATGGCGGGTTAAAAGATGTTTAAAGTCGGGATTGTTGTGCATGGCGTCATAAATGTATAGGACTGCTCCACCAGGATAGCCGAAGACGCATTCCACACCTTCCAGCAAGAGGCAGCGAAGCAATATTTCCGAGCCGGAAATCACATCAGGCGCCAGCAGCCTTTCTCTCAGTTCCCCATTCAGCACCTTTGCCGGATTTTCGATACTCATAGTGATCCTCCCCTCAATGTATGGAGCAAGCATATGTCAGCTGCTTCACCAGAAAACCAAAAAACCCCTTCCGTCCCGACGCTAAAGAAGCGTACGAAGGGACGAAAGGGGTAAGCTTCCGTGGTACCACCCATGGTTTGCGGCCACTCTCGCGAATGGCTGCCTTGACAAGTACGAGCACCGCGCATGCAGCGGTCCTGATACTCCGACACGGTAACGTGTGTCCTCCCGGTTCCCCCTACTAGCCATATCCGGTTTTGCCTCCGTATATGCTTTTCAGGAAAACAGCTCCGAGGTGAGCTCGTTAATAAGGGATTAAGGCATTGGTCTCAGCTAACCCGCTGCTCTCTGGTTCATAAGAGCCCTTATCACTTCGTCCTCATCATAGCCGTTGCAGCAATTTTCTTAATATTGAGGATTATTATAGGCAACATTACTCGGCGTGTCAAGGGTGATTCCGGAAAAAAATCAGAGTAAAAAATTCCCGCAGCCAGGGCAAATCACAGCTGAAACTGACAGTCCCGCCTCATCTCCGGGTTGTAACCGTCTACACGAAATGCAAAACTGCAGTTATTTTGGCATTTTTCTGCGGTAAGTCGGCCCTAACTGCAAAGCTGCAGTTATTTCATGATGCCGATGAGGCATACGAAGTTTTCGGGAAAAATAAGTGCATTTTTGCAGGATGGAGCATGATTTCGGGAGGGAGACCCGGATATACCTGCACTTTTGCAGTTAAAAGGCTGTAACCGGATTGTTTCTTGAAATCCTCCGTTCTGCGCTTATAATGCTGATAGAGCATATATACCGCTGAGGAAGCGGAATTCCGGGAAGAGAAGGGAAACCAGTGGATAATTTCGTATTTTACAGCCCCACCTGTTTTGTATTCGGCAAGGATGAGGAAAACCACGTAGGCGCTTATGTGCGCCGCTTCGGCGGGAGCAAGGTGCTGATCCATTACGGGGGAGGCTCCGTGATCCGTTCGGGCCTGATGGTCCGGGTGAAGCGTTCTCTGGCGGAGGAGGGGATCTCCTTCGTGGAGCTGGGCGGGGTAAAGCCCAATCCCCGCAGCGGGCTGGTCTACCAAGGGATTGAATTATGCCGCAAGGAGCAGGTGGATTTTGTGCTGGCGGTGGGAGGCGGAAGCGTCATCGATTCGGCCAAGGCCATTGCCGCAGGCGCACTGTATGAGGGGGACTTCTGGGACCATCACCAGGGCAAACCCATCACCAAGGCGCTGCCAATCGGCACCATTCTGACCATTGCCGCGGCGGGCAGCGAGGGGTCTCCCAACTGCGTCATCACGAAGGAGGAGGGCATGTACAAGCGGGGCGCCAACAGCGACCATCTCCGCCCCGCCTTCTCCATTCTGAACCCGGCCCTGACCCAGACGGTTCCGCCCTACCAGATCGCGTGCGGGATAACCGACATCATGGCACATCTCCTGGAGCGTTATTTCACCACCACCCAGGATGTGGAGGTAACCGACCGGCTCATCGAGGGTCTGCTTCTGGCCGTAATCAAGGAAGCTCCACGGGTAATGGCCGATCCCTCCGACTATCAGGCCCAGGCCAACCTCATGTGGGCAGGAATGATGGCCCATAACAATTCCTGCGGCGTGGGCCGGACCCAGGACTGGGCCAGCCATTATATCGAGCATGAGCTGTCGGCACTCTACGACTGCGCTCACGGGGCGGGTCTTGCAGTCGTATTCCCCGCCTGGATGACCTACACCATGGAGCATAACGTCAGCCGGTTTGCCCAGCTTGCGGTCCGGGTTTGGGGCTGCCAGATGGACTTCGCCCATCCGGAGCATACTGCCAGAGCGGGGATTGCCGCACTGAAGCAGTTCTGGACCTCATTGGGCATGCCCGCCACCTACGCGGAGCTGGGAGCCAAGCCGGAGGATATGGAGCATATGGCCCACCTTGCCTGCCACGGCGATGTGCGCAAGGGCACCCTCGGCACCTTTGCCAAGCTGAATGCGGAGGATGTGGCGAATATTTACCGGCTGATGCAGTAGCCGTCCTGCAACCAACCAGCATAGGAGCTAACCACCCTTCTTCCGGGGTGGTTTTCTTATTTTCCGGATGCATAGAAATAACTGATTATACCAAATTTAAAAGGAAAAGGTGGTGTTGTCATGAAAGTGGCGATAATGGGCGCTGGTTTGTCGGGATTGGCTTGTGCCCTTACGTTAGAGAAACACGGCATTATGCCGGATATCTACGAAACCGGCTCCCAAGTTGGGGACCGCTTTGTATATGCCGAAATTTTCTTCGGCATAACCGCCAGACCCGCCCGGGATTGTGTCACCTATCTGGCGAATGAGCTGGGGATTTACCTCAACCCCGTTTACATGATCCGCACCATGTCCATTCACGGGCCCGAAGAAACCGCAGTGATGGAGGGAAGTCTGGGGCATTCCAATATCCGGGGGCGTCATGAAAAAGCCTTGGAGAAGCATCTCCAGCAGCAGCTGCAGTCCCCGATCCGCTTTCGTTCCCAGGTTACCTATGAGGAATTGCTGGAGGATTATACCCACGTGGTGGTAGCCACAGGTGAAACGACTATTGCCCGGCGGCTCAAAAATTATGATCTGGCCTTGACTGTATCCATGAAGGGCTGCACCGTTTCGGGGAACTTCGACCTCAACAGGGTGTATACCTGGCTGAATGACGCGTATTGCCCCAAGGGCTACGGATACCTTATTCCCCTGTCCGAAAAGGAAGCCAGCGTCGTCATCGCTTATCCGGATTACCCGCTGAACCAAAATACGGATATTCATTCTCTTTGGGACAAATTGTTCCCCAGGGTTTGCTCCGACCTTCAACAATCACTGACTGTCACGGACGGCTTCGAGATCAATCATTATCCCATTGGCATCTCCCGTGAATCCCGGATCGGGAATACTTTTTTTGTGGGCAACAACTTCGGCAGCATTATGCCCTTTCTCGGCTTCGGGCAGTTTTCCTCCCTGGCCACCGGCGTGTATGCCGCCTGGGACATGTGCGGGCTGGGAGATTACGGGAAGCTGACCCGCCCTTTTCGCAAAAGCTATGACAATTCCCTTATCCTCCGCAAGGCAATGGAGCAGATTGGCAATGACCAGCTGGACTCCATGGTCAAGTGGCTGGACACACCCGTCGGTCACAAGCTGTTCAACATGAAGCAGTTGGATTTGCTCCGTGCTGCCTCTTACCTGCTAAGACCCTGGGTGGGCATAAAATCACTGGTGTAAATGATTAGGGGGGCTTTTCTTGAATCAGACCCATACCGGGCTATGCGCCTTGGAAATCAGCTACTTGTGGGCGGGTTATGCCGTGGACAGCATGTCCGTCTCGATCCTGTCCGGCTACGCCCGCCACGCAACGAATAACCAGGTCCAGGATCTGCTGAAGACCGCCGCGGAATTCGGGCAGGAGCAGGTGAACCGGAGAAGCCGGATCACGTCCGGAGAGGGCATGCCGCTGCCCAAGGGCTTCATCGTCGAGGAAGAGGTGCATATGTCGGCGCCGCGGCTATTTTCCGACCGCTTCTATCTCACCTACCTCTCCATTGCCACCCGTCTTGGGCTGCTCTTCTATGCCCAGGCATTGGGCGTCGCCTGCCGGGAGGACGTCCGCTTCTTTTCCGCGGACAGCCTGCAAGCCACGGAGCGCCTGCAGAGCTCTGTGCTCACCCTGATGCAGAACCGGGGCGAATACTTCCGCCCGCCTATTTTGACTGCTCCCGACCATCCGGAGTTCATCCAGAAAACCAGCTTCTTAAACGGCTTTTTCGGCGACAAACGACCGTTGACCGGCATGGAAATCAGCGGCTTGTACAGCTCCATGGAGCTTGTCCTCTTGATGGAGGCCATCAGCACCGGTTTTGCCCAGGTGTCCTCAGACGCCAAGGTCAAAGAGCAGTTCCTGCGGATGAAGGAGCTTACTACCGGTCATAAACAAGCCATGGAGAAGGTTTTGGAAAAGGACGATTTGCCTGCTCCCGTTTCCTATGTGGCGGAGGTCACCAACTCTACCAAGGCTCTTTTTTCCGAGCGGTTGATGCTCTGCCATGCCGCCGGTTTGAACGGAACCCTCATCGAAGCCTATGGCAATGCTATGAGCTATACCATGCGCAATGATGTGGCCGCCTTGTACCTGAAGCAGATCGGCCAGGTGGGAATGCTGGCGGAGAGCATGACCAAAACTCTGGTGGATTTCGAATGGTTGGAGAAACCCCCTGGGGCACTGGAGCGGTAGGGCTGTCACTGGACTGTTGAGAACAACCGTCTCAACAGTCTTTTTTATGGCCGGATACAGTTCCATGCGCTTACGTCACATTGTCCGTAATCGTTAGCGCCTACTGCTGCCACCGTACCGTCGGATTGAACTCCGAGAGTATGGGCACACCCCGCTGCAATAGCCCTAATATCCTGCCAACCGTCTACTTGGCATTGGCCATGCACATTCAAGCCTGCAGCCAGCACCCTGCCGTCAGATGTAAGACCCACCGTATGATAACTGCCCGCTGCAACGGCAACTATATCGCGCCAGCCGCTTACATTGCATTGGCCATGCTTATTCCATCCCACAGCCGTTACGGTCCCATCCCATTTAAGCCCCACCGTGTGAAGATACCCCGCCGAAACAGACGCTATGCCTTGCCAGTCGGTTACATTGCATTGGCGGTATTTATTATTGCCTGCCGCCATTACCGTTCCGTCTGCTTTTAGGCCGACGGTATGCCAATCACCCGCTGTAACTGCCACAATATCCAACCAGCCGCTCACGCTGCATTCACCCTCATTGTTACGGCCTGCAGCCACCACAGTACCCTCCGATGTAACCCCAATGGTGCGGCACCAGCCTGCCGCAACGGCTGCAATATCCCGCCAGTTCCGAACATTGCATTGGCCATGCTTATTCCACCCCGCCGCTACCACCCTGCCGTCAGATGTAAGACCAACGGTATGCGCATTCCCCGTATTCGTGGCCATATGTACATTACCGGCAGCAACTGCTACGATTTGGCTCCAGCCGCTTACATTACATTGCCCGAATTTATTACCCCCTGCTGCCATTACCGTTCCGTCAGGTTTAAGACTAACGCTATGACGGCGTCCCGCCGCTAAGATACCGTTATGTAATGGTTTGATCCCCATGTTTTACCTCCGCAAATATAAATCTCCTGCCCGTCCATCCGTTTTGCTTCTCTTATTCGGCGCTGGTTTCACATACTCCTTGTTTTCCATGCTCCTCCAAACTCCCTCTTGACACTCCTTAACTGTACTATTACTATTAATACAGTTAGTTCACGAACTGGAACGCAGGCCGTTACCGGGAGAAAGGGGCGAAGCCATGTTTGAATTGGATTTACGCAGCCGCAGGCCTATCTATGAGCAGCTCATGGACAAAATCAAGGATGCCATTCTCTACGGGGTCCTGAAGCAGGATGAGCAGCTTCCCTCTGTCCGGACGCTTTCCACACAGCTTACGGTCAATCCCAATACGGTGCAGAAGGCATACCGGGAGCTGGAGCGGGAGGGTTTCATTTATTCGCTGCCCGGCAAGGGCAGCTTCGTCTCCCCCGGCAAGGCCCACGCCGATTTGGCCAGACTGGCGGAGGTTCGCCGGGAGCTGGCCTCCCTCATGGAGGAAGCTGCCCGGCTGGGCATGACCCAGGACGAAATTTTATCGCTTTATCAAAAGGTGCAAGCCTCGAAAAAGGAGTGACACACATGATCGAAATCAGCGGGATCAGCAAAAGCTTCCAGCGTGAGCAAGCGGTGCAGGAGCTTAGCCTGACCATACATAATGGATCCGTCTTTGGCCTCCTGGGCTCCAACGGTGCCGGCAAAACCACCCTGCTGAAGCTGATGGCGGGGATTATGAAGCCCGATGAAGGCCATGTTCTGGTGGAGGGTCAGCCGGTTTATGAAAACCCGGCGATTAAGGGGCGTTTGATTTTTGTCCCCGATACCCCCTACTTCTTTCCCCAAACCAGCCTGCGCCAGATGGCCGATTATTACCGGTCGGTTTATCCCGGGTGGAGCGAGGAACGGTACAAGCAGCTCTCGCAGGTAT
>JAEWAA010000190.1 GCA_023391955.1 Bacillota bacterium
AACTCGTCACTCCTCCCCCGGATTATACCTTTCCACTATCAGCCCCCCACCGCACCGCCACCCCCGCGTAGGTCAGTCCCCCGCCAAAACCCAGCAGCGCCAGCCGCTGGCCATGCTTCAGCTTTCCTTCGTCCAGTGCAAGCTGCAGGGCCAAGGGAATGGACGCCGCCGAGGTGTTCCCCCGGTACTCCACACTGGTCAGCGTATGCTCCATGGGCACGGGGCCGCGTTCGCATATCGCCTCGATCATCCGCAGGTTGGCGCTGTGGGGCACAAACCAGTCCACATCCGCCGCTTCCCATCCGGCCCGCTCCAGCAGCACCTTCAGCTGCTCCGGAACCGTGCGCACCGCCCACTTGTAAACCTCCCTGCCGTTTTGCACCAGACATCCGCCGCCTGTTAAAGCCACCCCCATCAGCTCCGAGGACAACCCGCTGCCGTACTCATGGATGCCACCCTCTCCCAAGGTACCGGATAAAGCCGCCGCAAAATCCCCTCCCCCCTCCGACCTCTCCACCAGAACAGCGCCGGCGCCATCGCCGAACAGAATGCAGGTGGAACGGTCCGTATAATCGGTGATTTTGGACAGTGTTTCTGCACCGATCACCAGCACCTTGCGGTATATCCCGCTGGTCACCAGGCCATCGGCCAACTGCAGGCCGTATACGAATCCGGCGCAGGCGGCGTTGATATCCATCGCTCCGGCATGGGCAATGCCAAGCCCCGCCTGCACCCGGGAGGCTGTACTAGGGCAGGTATAATCCGGTGTGCTGGTAGCCACCAGAATCATGTCCGCATCTGCCACCGACACCCCATAACGGAGAACCAGGTCCTCCACTGCCTTAACAGCCAAATCAGAGGAAAATTCACCTTCGGCAGAAATCCGCCGTTCTCTCATACCGGTACGCTGCACAATCCACTCGTCATTGGTATCCACCATTTTTTCCAGATCGGCATTGCCCAAAATCCGTTCCGGCACATACGCTCCCAAAGCAGTAATTTTCGATGTAGACTGTAGCATGGTCATAATCCCTCCCGTTTTTTTTGCCCCGCATAAGAACTGTTAGGATCATTATAGCACTTTGTATTAAGACCTGGTACTAAATCATATTAATTTTTATGCTAGTCCCACCAATTTACTCTTCCCCCTCCAACCTATTTAAACCATTTCCCTCAAGCTGACGTCTATTTATTGATTGAGCCAAGCGGAAAGACGGGTATATATTCATGATCTCGAACACAAAATCTGACACAAATTCTGGCACAAAAGGAGCTGAGATTTTATGAAACACGTTCCCTATCACACTGACGCCACTGCCTCCTCCCGGCGGCCACAGGCCGGACGGTTCATCATCCTGCCCCTTGCCGCTGTATTGCTGGCGGGCAGCGCATTGCTTCCAACGGCCGTTCCCGCGGCCCGCGCAGAAACCTCTGTCCAAGCCACAGAAGTCCGGCAAGAGACTGAGCAAGCTCCTACATTTAAATCCTTCTTGATGGACATAAACGGCCAACAGGAATCCATTCCCGGCGCAGTTTCCCCCAATGGAGAAACCACCTATGTAGCCATTCGTGCCCTTAGCGAAAAGCTGGGTCTTGAGGTAGCCTGGGACCCGCAGAACAGCATTTCCACTATCACCGGACGCAATGCCACGCTCAGCACCAAAGCAGGCGACACGCAGCCCTACACCATCAACGGGCAAACTATATACGGCACGGAGCCGCTGCTGGTGGACGGCACCACCTATCTGCCAACCGGATTTTTTCTGGACACCTTCGGCTATACCTCCGTCACGGACGGAACAAGCGGTGTAACAGCGCTCACTCCCTTGTCTCTTAACCCGCTGACCATCACCACCGGGGTTATTGATGAGACCACCGACAAGCTGGAGTTTAAGCTTCAGTATCCGCAAATAAACGGATTGGCAGACACCACAGTCCAGGATAAGATAAACGGCACCATTCAGGCGGAGGTAAACCGCATCGCCGAAGCCTCCCGCAAGGATCTGGAGAAAGCGGGCGACAGCGAAAGAAGCGTTCCCAACGGCTATACCGTCCATTATTTCGTCACCCAGAACAGCGGCGGCAAGCTGAGCCTGTATCTGCAATCCTACCTGTATACCGGTGGTGCCCACGGGATGCCCGTCCGGGTGCCGTTAACCTTCGATCTGGCTACTGGGGATACTCTGACACTGCAGCAGGCAGCGGGCAATAACCCGGATTACGCGGCCGTGATCAACAAGCGGGTAAAGGAGGAGTTTGCCAAGCAGGATATGGTGCTGGCACCCTTCGAATCCATTTCTGAAAACCAGCCGTTTTTTCTGCGCAATAACGATATTGTCGTCTATTTTGAACCCTATGAATATACGGCTTATGCCGCCGGTTTCCCGGAATTTCCCATACCCCAGAGCGTGTTCGAATAAGTTCCTTCCAGTAAAAATAATGCCCCTGACGTTATGGAGTCAGGGGTTTTTACTATAAAAAAAGCCCGTACATTATCGAACGCTGGAGAAAATAGGAGATATATGCCGATTAATCTGGAATAATGACAAAAAAATGGGACATGTTTCTGCCACAGGGAAATTGACAAATCTTTGAACGGTAGGCTATAATGATGTCAGATATTTACATTAATTCCTGACACCTACATCTGATTGGGGAGGTGCGCATATTTAAGAGAGCGCGTTCATAAGCTTATCCCATTGACAAGGAATAACCCGCATTTCCGTCCATCCAAATGAATCCTCACCCCCAAGACTGCTTCCAATCTTCCAGAAGCGTATGTTTACAGCCTCGCGCAGCTTTCGAACCTGTTTTTTCGATCCTCTTCTGCCAAATCTCTCGCTTATTCTTCCTGCTGTTGTCGTATGAATCCGAGTGTAAATGATTAGTTGGCATCTGTATGTAAGCGCTGTCTTTTGCTTTCCCGAAAAATTAACGCGCGTTCATGCAAGACGGCTGTTCATTCTAAGAAAACAGGGAGATGAATGATGTGATTATTTCTGTTCTCAAAAAAAGAACGCAGATGCTGTTTATGTCGGCACTTCTGGCGGCATGTATGGTCGTTCCGGCCGTTCAACCGGCTTCAGCTGCCGAGCCTCATGCGGATAATCCCTTCGTAGGGGCCACCATGTATGTGAATCCGGACTATGCGGATCTGATTGACACGTCCATTGCCCAGGTTACCGACTCTACTCTGGCTGATCAAATGCGCACCATCAAATCCTATCCTACGGCAGTATGGCTGGACCGGATTGATGCCATCTACGGCGGGGATGTGAATGCCGGACGCCGCAGCCTGGAGGAGCATCTGGATCTGGTTCTTTCCCAGAAGCAGGCGAATCAGCCGATTGTGGCAACCTTCGTTATTTATGATCTCCCGGGCCGTGACTGTCATGCGTTAGCCTCCAACGGAGAGCTTCCGTTAACTGCGGCAGGCCTCACCCGCTACAAAACGGAGTATATTGACGAAATCGCCAAAATTTTCGCCAAGCCGAAGTATCAGGACATTCGGATCGTCAACATTGTTGAGCCGGATTCCCTTCCCAATCTGGTGACCAATCTGAGCGATCCGCAGTGTGCCCAGGCTTCCTCCTCCGGCATCTATGTGGAGGCCACCCAATATGCCTTGAATCAGCTGTCGGCGATTCCCAATGTGTATAACTATATGGACATCGGCCACTCCGGCTGGCTGGGCTGGGACAACAACATGTCCGGCACGGTTCAGCTGATGACCAGCGTGGTTGGCGCCACTACCCGTGGCTTTGGGAGCATCAACGGCTTTATTACCAATACGGCTAACACCTCCCCTCTTGAGGAGCCGAATTTGCCCAACCCGAATCTAACCATTAACGGGGCACAGATCCGTTCCTCCAACTACTATGAATGGAACCCTAATTTCGATGAATCGGACTATACGGCGGCCCTGTACAAAAGCTTCACCAATGCCGGCTGGCCCAGTACCCTCGGCTTTCTGATCGATACCAGCCGCAATGGCTGGGGAGGACCGAACCGCCCCACGGCAGCCGTAGGCAATGACATTAATTCCTATGTCAATTCCGGACGTGTGGACCGCCGGGCCCATCGCGGATTATGGTGCAATAACTCCGGCGCAGGCATCGGTGTACCTCCGCAGGTTGCACCAACCGGCTACCCCTCCTCCCATCTTGACGCCTTCGTGTGGGTGAAGCCTCCCGGGGAATCCGACGGGTCCAGCTCGCAGATTCCCAACAATGAGGGCAAGGGCTTCGACCGGATGTGTGATCCGACCTATACCACCTCGGCCAATGTGCTGACCGGAGCCATGCCCAATGCCCCTATAGCCGGACACTGGTTCCATAATCAGTTTGTTGCGCTGGTTAAGAATGCGTATCCCACGATAATCGGAACCCCCGGCGGAGATCCGGTTGCCCCAGCTGCACCTGCAGGAGTAACTGCCGTTGCAGGAGATGCCAAGGTTACCCTCAGTTGGACACCTTCATCAGGAGCCGCCAGCTATACGGTGAAAAGGGCGACGGTAAACGGCGGGCCCTATACAGCATTGCCCGCCAGTGTAACCGCAGCCGGCTATGTGGATTCGGCTGTTGTGAACGGCACCACCTATTATTATGTGGTGACGGCCTCCAATGCCGCCGGAACCAGCGGCAATTCCCTCCAGGTCAGTGCGACCCCGGCCGAAACACCGGTGCCGACCTTGCCGCCTGCACCCGCAGGGCTGACGGCAACGGCAGACAACGCCAAGGTAACCTTGGCCTGGTCCCCCGTTAGCGGAGCAGCAAGCTATAACGTCAAACGTGCCACAACCAGCGGCGGCCCGTACACTACAGTAGCTCCAGGCATTACGGCTGCAGCTTACACGGATACGGCGGTCACCAATGGCACGACCTACTATTACGTAGTCAGCGCTGTGAATGCGGCAGGTGAAGGAGCGCATTCCACCCAGGTGAGTGCTTTGCCCACAGGAGGCAGCACCGGAACCGGCGCCTTGGCGGTTCAGTACAAGGTAGGCAATTCCAATGCCACGGATAATATGATTACCGCCACCTTCAATATCAAGAATACCGGTACCACAGCCGTAAGCCTGAGCGGTCTGAAGCTGCGGTACTACCTGACCAAGGAAGGCAATGCAAGCTTGAACTTCTACTGCGATTATGCCCAATTGGGGTCCGGCAACGTAAGCGGAGCCTTCACTGCAGTGAGCCCGGCCAAAACCGGAGCCGACACCTACCTGGAGCTCTCCTTCGCAGCGGGAGCAGGAACAATTGCGGCAGGCAGTCAAAGCGGAGACATTCAAATCCGTGTGGCCAAGTCCGACTGGACCAATTTTGACGAAACCAACGACTATTCCTTCGACAGCACCAAGTCGGCTCTTGCGGACTGGAACAAGGTAACACTCTATGACGGCAGCACACTGGTATGGGGGCTGGAGCCGTAATTCTCCGCATCCCCTTCACTGAAGATACGGGGGTTTTGCAGCATGCCGCCTCCGTATCTTCAGTACCTTCCACACTTTCATCCGAATGGAGGTTGTTGTCTTGGCCCTAATGAAGAAGCCCAAGCGGTTGCTCCTGCTTTTGGCGTGTGTGCTGACTGTTCCCTTGTTTCAGACCACTGCGTTTGCCGATTTTGATACCAGTCCAGTGAGGGTCAATCAGATCGGATATTTGCCCTCCGCCGATAAAATCGCTACCATCGTCAGCACTTCCTCCGTTCCGCTGAACTGGGAGCTGCGTACAAGCAGCGGCACCTTGGCGGCCAGCGGCAAAACCACCGTATACGGCCGGGATGCCGCTTCGGGGGATCAGGTGCATCACGCGAATTTTTCCACTGTAACGGCAGCGGGGACCTATATCCTGCGTATACCCGGGACAGGCGACAGTGTGCCTTTTGTAATCGGGTCGAACCTCTATCCTGATCTGCCGAAGGAAGCAATGAACTACTTTTATTTTCACCGGATGGGTATTGATATTGAAGCCCAATATGTGCCCAACAGCGCCTTTGCCCGCAAAGCGCTGCATCCGGGAGATGAAGCCGTCAAGTGTTTTGCCAACTGGTGCGGAACCGGTGTGATGAATGCCCGTTATTCCTGGGCCGATGCCGGCGACTTCGGGATTTATCCGGTGAACCAGGCCATCTCGGCCTGGACCCTGCTGAATGCCTATGAGCGTTATCCCCAGGCCTTCCCGGACAGTTCTTTGGCCATACCGGAGCGCGCCAACGGAATTCCGGATATTCTCGATGAGGTCAAATTCGGCTCCACCTTTATGAAAGGGATTCTTCCGGCTAACGGCGGTTTGGCTGCCCACAAAATTCATAACAATAACTGGAGCGGCTTCCCGGTTACAGATATGAATGCAGAGAACGCCATGACCCGCACGGCTCAGCCTCCGTCCACCAATGCCACCTATGCGGTGGCCCGGAACCTGTCCCAACTGGCTAGAACTATGGCTCCTTATGACAGCGCTTATGCTACTGAAGTCTGGACGATTGCCAAAACAGCCTGGACCCGTGCCGAGTCCAATCCCGTTGTGCTGTATACCGATCAAACCCAGGATGCGGATGGCGGCGGAGATTACGGAGACCTTCAGACCAGCGATGACCGGTATGCGGCGGCAGCCGAGATGTATCTGACAGCCTATGCCCTGAGCGATGCCAATATGGCCGCCTACCGGACGGCTGTAACAGGCTCCAAGCATTATAAGGA
>JAEWAA010000236.1 GCA_023391955.1 Bacillota bacterium
TTCTCCTTACACTCTTACTATATTCGGGAGAAGGCTTCATTTTCCGGCTTGTTCAAGTTTTCTTGGAATATTCTGCAGACCGGAAAGACTGCTGGCGAAAAATTGCCGGAAAGCCGCACTGATCTCCTCTTCAAACACGCTGTTATGCTCATCCTGCATATCCATGTAATAGTTTCCGGTTGCAATCTCCACAGATATGGAATCCAGGGGAAATCCGGCATCCCGGGCCGGATGCGGCGTGTCGACTAGCATAAAGGCCGATCCTGCCAGCTCGTCCCCGTCATACTCGATGATATGCGCTTCGTCCCATACAAGGCAGATGGCATTCCGGTAGCGGGCCGTGACCGCACCCCCGTGTGCTTTGGCCAAGTCCGCATAATGCCGGATCATTTCTTCGTCGGTCAGCACCCGGCCGTTAACCCGGCGGACATGCACCCCCGGCTGCTCCTCTTGTGGCAGACCATCAATATATAAACCCGAATCACACGAAAAAACCGGCTGGCCCAGTGCACGGTAATACGCCATCGCCTTGATTCGCGCGTTTTCCAATGGCTCCCTGCCGCTTTCGTCCACCTCAGGGAGAAACGTATCCGCCGCGGCGGCCGCTTCCTTTAATCCTTCCAGCTCCAGCGGCATTCCGCGGAGCATCTCCTTCATGGTTTTCAGCTTGGCGGGATTCCCCGTTCCAAAGATCAGCTTCATTGGTTCCTCCCCCGGGTCAGCTGCCCGATCCCTGCCAATAGCTTATCGTAATAGCTTTGCGAATTGGGAGTCATATCCTCCAAGGTAATCCGCCGCCCGACTTTCTGCGGGGAATGCCCCCATTCATCGTAAATAATGCCGTGTGCGGATGCGGATTCCGCCTCCCCCCGGACCAATGCCTCCCACTCCCCGACGGGTACAGCCAAAAGACCGGATACCTCCTCCGGCTGCAGCTTATACGTCTCCAACGGCAAGGCGCAGGCATACAGGTGGATATAGGAGAATTCCCGGTCCATCCATCCGTCAGGCAAACAGGTTTCATCTGCGGATACACTTGCGAAGAACAGCTCCGGATAAGGGACGTGGATCCCCAGCTCCTCCTCCAGTTCCCGCACCCCATCCTCCACTTGCTCACCGGCCAGCAGGTGTCCTGCGCTGGATACATCCAAAAGCCCGGGATAGGTGTCCTTGTTCTTGTGCCGGAGCTGAAGCAGAATTTCCCAGCCGGAGCTTCCCTTGCGAAGCACCCAACAGTGAAAGGTCCGGTGCCACAGCCCTTGTGCATGGGCATCCCGGCGGCTTGCCGTTCCAATAGGATTCATATGTTCATCAAAAATATCAAAATATTCATCTTGTGCCATGGGACAAGTTTCACCTCTTGCCCATTTTAGCATGTCCCCCTGCGTGCTTCCACTCTTCACGCGGGAAGTCAAAGCCCGTCACTTACCTCAACGTAACCTAGTAATAATCATTTCAGTACTTTTAAAATGGGGACAAGTGGGCTAGGATGGAAGAGTATGCCGATAACCATGAAGGAGGAATGTTCCGTGCAATACCGCAAATTGGGCAAAACCGGATTAAAGGTGAGCGAGATCAGCCTGGGCAGCTGGCTGACCTACGGAGGCTATGTGGAGAAGGAAAATGCGGTGCAGTCCATCCATAAAGCCTATGAGCTGGGAATCAATTTTTTTGATACGGCAAATGCATATGAACGTGGAGAAGCGGAAAAGGTGGTAGGTGATGCGCTCCGCACTTATAGACGGGAAAGCTACGTTCTGGCGACCAAGGTGTTCTGGCCAATGGGCGACAGCCCCAATGACCGCGGCCTGTCCCGCAAGCATGTGTTCGAGCAGTTGCATGCCAGCCTCCGTCGTCTGGGTACGGATTATGTGGATATTTACTACTGCCACCGCTTCGACCCGGAAACCCCGGTGGAGGAAACCCTCCGCACCATCGACGATCTGGTGACCCAAGGCAAAATCCTGTACGCAGGCGTCAGTGAATGGACCGCCGTTCAGATGGCGGAGGCGCTGGCTGTAGCGGACAAGTACCTCCTGGACCGCATTGTGGTCAACCAGCCCGTATACAACATGTTCAACCGTTATATTGAAAAGGAAATCATTCCTCTGGGCGAGTCTAAAGGAATCGGCCAGGTGGTATTTTCGCCGCTGGCGCAAGGCCTGTTAAGCGGCAAGTACACCTCCCTGTCGGATATTCCGGCAGACAGCCGGGCGGCCAAGCTGGAGAACATGCGCAAGGGTCTGACCGAGGAGAAAATCGCCAAGGTTCTAGAGCTTACCGCCATTGCCAAGGAGCTGAACATCACCGTAGCGCAGCTGGCGCTGGCTTGGATTTTGCGTCAGCCTAACGTAGCGAGTGCTCTGGTAGGAGCCAGCCGTCCGCAGCAAGTGGTGGAAAACGCGGCAGCCTCCGGTATCACCCTGGCTCCGGAGATTC
Organism: Bacillota bacterium; assembly: GCA_023391955.1. Lineage (GTDB taxonomy): Bacteria > Bacillota > Bacilli > Paenibacillales > NBRC-103111 > Paenibacillus_AR. The sequence goes on from JAEWAA010000236.1 coordinate 2,440, forward strand.
TGGAGAAAATCGAGAGCATTCTGGCCGGCAATTAATGAACTCCTCCTGTTCTCCACGGATGGGACGATTAATCGCCCTCCCCATTGGTGAACGGACCCTGATGCCGCTATTTCAAGAAAAAGTGGTGTTTCGTCGGCTTAACGGACTGACGTTCCGCTAAACGGCCAAAAATGGCCCATAGGAGCTGCCGGATGCATCAATAAGGTATTCTGTGTCCGCGAAGTTTACCGAATGCCGGCAATTGGCACCAATAACGCATCCTCCGTCCGTTAACGTGAATCATCTGCAATGAAGAAAGCCTGTTCAGCCGTCAATGGCCGGACAGGCTTTTATGCACCCAAAAAAGCACATATCAGCCGCTCTCCCAACGAAGAATGGCCGACATGTGCTTTCCGCAAACAGAATCAAGCGCTTACATGAAACTATTTAATGTAGTTAACCAAACTATTTAATGGCATAAAGAATATCGAAATCGAAGGCTTCGATCTTCTCCGCCGGTATTTCGAACGGGTTGACAGGCTTCAACCGGTTGGCTTCCACGGTCCATGCCCCCTCGGAATTGTCGATGGTACAGCCCTGACGGTTGGCCCATTCCCGCAATTCCCCGTACATCCGGTACATCTCCTCCTTGCCTCCCACACACGGCGCAGCTACATAACGCCTGGAGGGAATGGTCACCTGCTCCACCTGCTCCGGCAGCTCCTCGAAACTCTTCACCTGCAGCCCTACCCACAGGGTATGGTTGTCGCCATTGCCCTGTCCTTCCAGGCCCCATTGCGGATAAATAACATATCCGATGGAGTCGTTGACAATCAGGGATTTGTGATCCGCTAACGCGGCCTGAAGCTCCTGCCATGCCCGTCTCACGTCCTTGCCCAACTGAAAATCCGCAAACGTCCCCTCAGCCCTGAGCACCGCCAATTGCAACTGATCCTTTGCTACAACAGTCGCTTCCATTTTATCCCTCCTTTTTTTCTCCTCTATTATGATCCTTTCCCAGGTGTGCCGTCAAGAAAACTACCTTTTTCTTTATTATGGAAAAAAAGCTCTTCCGCAGCCGGAAGAGCTTGTTCCTTTTAAGCGTCCAGTTTTTTGGGTCCGATCCGGACAGGGGTGACGAACCAGTACATCATAGCCAGAAAAACGATGCCGCCTACCATATTCCCCAGTGTAACGGGAATCATATTATGGAACCAGCCGGCCAGAGATACGGTTTCCGGATGGGGCAGCACCAGAGCCAGCCCCAGCACCGTCATATTGGCGATACTGTGCTCGTAGCCGGAGGCGATGAAGCCGAAGAGCATCCACCAGATCAGAATCAGCTTGGCTGAATCGCTTTTGGCCCGCATGGAGGTCCAGATGGCCAGGCAGACAAACCAGTTACACAGAATGCCGCGGAAGAATGCCTGCCAGAAGGGAATCGCCATTTTTTTGGTGGCCGTTGCCATCAAGAGATGATCCGCCTTAATGCCGTTGAACAGCCCGGAGCCCTTGACCAGCATCACCAGCACCATAGCCCCGATCAGATTGCCAAGGAAGCACCAGAACCAGTTCTTCCAGGTATCCCGCCAACGGGTAGCGCCTGTCAGCGAGCTTAGAGTGAAGATCATATTATTCCCGGTAAACAGCTCCGCTCCTGCAAAAATAACCAGGGTCAACGCCACGCCGAAGCTGGCGCCCATTACCAAAGAGGTGACGGGGGATTTGATAGCGAAGAGCGGCGCTCCTACGGAGAAAATCAAGATGATGCCGAGTCCCACATAAGCACCGGCCAAACCGGCGGCAATCAGGTACCGGAGCAGGCTTTCATCCATCAGCTTCTTGCGCTTTAAAGCTGAATCCACTACCGTTTCAATCGATTCACGGTACATACGCGCTGCCCCCTTTTATCGGCTGCTCACTCCGATGCTGACTTTGCCCGCTTCCACCAGCACGGGAT
>JAEWAA010000247.1 GCA_023391955.1 Bacillota bacterium
GCTTGGCGATCAGCGGACGGGCGATGCTGGTGCCCAGCAGGTATTGGCCCTCATACAGGGCGCCTGCCTGGAACATGGGGTAGATGAAGTCCTTGGCGAACTCGTCACGCAGATCGTCGATATACACCTTGGAGGCGCCTGTGGCCAGAGCCTTGGCCTCCAGGCCGTCCAGCTCATCCTTTTGGCCGATGTCGGCGGTGAAGGTAATGATCTCCGCATCATAGGTGTGCTTCAGCCAAGCCAGGATCACCGAGGTATCCAGACCGCCGGAATATGCGAGAACTATTTTTTGCTTTGCCATGTTAAGTTGATGCTCCTCTCATTTCACTTATCCTCTATTGTACACGATTATCACATGATCGCTGCCATAATTGCTTTTTGAGCATGAAGCCGGTTTTCCGCCTCGTCGAAAATCTGGGAGTTAGGGCCGTCGATGACTCCGGCACTCACCTCTTCGCCCCGGTGGGCGGGCAGACAGTGAAGGAACATATAATCCGGCTTGGCATACTGTACCAGCTCTTCATTCACCTGATACTCGGCAAAGGCCTTCTCCCGGATCTTCTGCTCTTCCTCAAAGCCCATGCTGGCCCACACATCGGTGTAGACAATATCCGCATCGGCAATGGCCTCACGGGTGTCCCCGGTCACCAGCACGCTGCCGCCGGTGGAAGCCGCTACGGTCATGGAGCGTGCGGTCATTTCCGCATCCGGCAAATACCCCTCCGGCGCGGCAATGGCAAAGTGCATGCCGAACTTGGCTGCACCCATCATCAGGGAGTGGGCCATGTTGTTGCCGTCGCCGATAAAAGCGACCTTGAGGCCGGCCAGCTTTCCCTTTTGCTCCAGCACCGTTTGGTAATCCGCCATAGCCTGGCAGGGATGGGACCAGTCGGTAAGGGCGTTGATGACGGGAACCGAGGCATATTTGGCCAGGTCCGTCAGGGTGGTATGGGCGAAGGTCCGAATCATAATGCCGTCCACATAACGGGACAGCACCTGGGCTGTATCGGCAATGGGTTCGCCCCGGCCGATCTGCAGATCATTGCGGCTTAAGAACAGCGGATGCCCACCCAGCTGGTACATGCCCACCTCGAAGGATACCCGGGTCCGGGTGGAGGATTTTTCGAAGATCATCCCCAGTGTTTTGCCCTTCAAGGGCTGGTAAACCTCGCCTGCCTTCTGCTTGCGCTTCAGCTCGATGGCGTAATCCAACAGATATTGCAATTCCTCGGTGGTAAAGTCCTCCAGGTCCAGGAAGTCCCTGCCCCTGAGCTGTAACTGGTCATTTTGCTCCACAAACTGCGCCATGAATGGATTGAGCCCCTCTCCCGCATAAAATAAGGGTACACGCACCGCTTTTCCCGTTCTGCGATGACGCCCCGTTTCCTGATCGTTCCTTATTCCGCTACGCCTGCCGCTTTCTTCGCCGCATGTTCGGCCAGCACCCGGCAGATGACGGCAATGCCCTCGTCCAGCTCTTCCTTGGTGACCAGCAGATTAGGCAAAAGACGTACAACATTGGGTCCTGCCGGCACGACCAGCACTCCTGCCTGGTGAATATCGGCGATCACCGCTGCCGTCGGTTCTGTGCAAATCACACCGATCAGAAGCCCCAAACCGCGGACTTCCTTCACCAGCGGATTGCCCTTCGTGCCCTCTGTCAGCTTTGCAATGGCGTAATGGCCCATCTCGGCAGCATGCTGCGGCAGCTTTTGGCCGAGGATGATTTCCAGCGTGGCGATGGCCGCCGCCGAAACCAGCGGTGTTCCGCCGAAGGTGGAGGCATGCGCCCCAGCCTTAAAGGCGTCGCGCAGCTTGGCCTTGCCCAGCATAGCGCCCATAGGCAGCCCGGCGGCAATTCCCTTGGCCAGAGTAAAAATATCCGGCTCGATGCCGTAATGCTCATACGCAAACAGCTTGCCGGTCCGGCCCATGCCCGTTTGCACCTCATCGACGATCAGGAGCAGATCATGCTCCTTACAGAGCCTTACGATCTCTTCGATAAAGCCCTGCTCCGCCGTAATGACGCCGCCTTCGGCCTGCACCATTTCCAGCATGATGGCACAGGTTTTGTCCGTGATGCAGGAGGAGAGCGCCGCCGCATCGTTAAACGGGGCATAGACGAAGCCTTCAGGCAGCGGATGGAAGCCGTCCTTGACCTTGTCCTGTCCGGTGGCCGTCAGCGTCGCCAGAGTGCGCCCGTGGAAGGATTGGTGGAAGGTAATGATCTCATAGCGGTTTTTGCCCAAAATTTTGCTGTTATAGCGGCGGGCCAGCTTAATGGCGGCCTCGTTGGCCTCCGCTCCGCTGTTGCAGAAGAACACGTTGTCCGCGCAGCTGTTTTCCACCAGCATCCGGGCCAGCTTCTCCTGATTCTCCGAATAAAACAGATTGCTCACATGCCACAGCTGATCCAACTGGGCAGTGATCCGCTCCGCTACCTGCTTGGGGGCATGCCCCAGACTGGTTACGGCCAGCCCGCTCATCAGATCCAGATACTCCTTACCCTCCGAGTCCCACAGCCGGCTGCCCTCCCCCTTGACCATAGTAATGGGATAACGGGCATACGATGGAAAAATGGCACTTTCCTGATTGCTCACGTCACTCACTCTCCTTTCGCCTGAAAACGGAATGTGTATGGTTTGAATCCGGTTGTACTGTTTTGTAAACAAGCTTAACGCACGATCCGCGTACCTGCCGACCCCTCCGCCACTGCCTGCCGGAGAATGCCCGGTTCGGCGCCGTTGACGATCAGGACCTCCTGGACCTCGCCCTGGATGCATTCCATGGCGGCCCGCACCTTGGGGATCATACCCCCATAAATTTCGCCGGAGGCGATCATGGCCTCAATCTCAGCTACGGTCACTACGGGAAGCACCCGTTTGACCCCTTCGCTGTCCGTCCGCAGGATGCCGGGCACATCTGTCACCACCACCAGCCGGGATACGCCCAGCTGCGAGGCTACTGCTCCCGCTGCCGTATCCGCGTTGATATTATAGCGCTGAGCCCCGTCTTTTCCAAGACCGACGGGCGCAATAACAGGGACATACCCCATATCCGCAAGACTTTGGATCAGCTGCGCATTCACCCGGGTGACGTTGCCCACTAAACCCACCTCGTGGGCATTTGGCACAGGCTCCGCTTCAATCAGCCGTCCGTCTGCGCCGGAGAGGCCAACCGCCTTGGCGCCGGACAATTGGATCCGCCGGACGATTTCCTTGTTGATTTTGCCCGCCAAAACCATCTCCACGACATCCAGCACCGCTTCGCTGGTTTTGCGCAGGCCTCCGACGAACTCCGACTCGATGCCCAGCCGGTTCAAGGTTTCGGAGATGGCCGGGCCGCCGCCGTGTACGATCACGGGCACAAAGCCCTCCTCCGCCAGCTCCTTCATCTCCCGGAAAAAATCCTCCGGCAGAGCTGCCAGGGTGCTTCCCCCGCACTTGATCACGTAGGCCGAAGCCGTACGCTGCTGCTGATTGCTTGTTTGCGTCACCTGTGTTGCCTCCTGTTCCGGTTAAGGCTCGGTTTATTAGACTGGTCTTACAGCCTTTATCTACGTCCGGTATGCCGCATTGATCCGCACATATTCGTAGCTAAGGTCGCAGCCCCACGCTGTGGCGGTTTCCCGGCCCATATGCAGATTCACGTATATCTGAACCAGGTCTCCCCGCAGGTAGACCAGAGCCTTCTCTTCATCAAATTTCACCGGCCGGGATTGCTCCAGCGTCACCAGATCGCCGATACGGATATCCACGGTTTCCGTATTCACCGGGTATCCGGCTCTACCAACAGCGGCAATAATCCGTCCCCAGTTGGCATCCGCGCCGAAGCAGGCGGACTTCACCAGAGAGGAACCGATAACGGTTTTGGCAATAGCCCGCGCCGCTTCCAGGGATTCTGCACCCGCCACGTTTACCTCGATGAGCTTGGTAGCCCCTTCGCCGTCACGGGCAATGGCCTTGGCCAAATATTCGCCCACATACCGGAAACCCTCGGCAAATGCCTCGTAATCGGGATGCGCCTCGGTCAGCTCTCCGCTGCCGGCCAGCCCGCTGGCCATAGCCACCACCATATCATTGGTGCTGGTATCGCCGTCTACTGTAATCATATTGAAGGTGGTATCTGTCACGCTGCCCAGCAGCTTCTGGAGTCCTTCGGCACTGATCTTTGCGTCGGTGGTGATAAAACCCAGCATGGTCGCCATGTTGGGGTGGATCATCCCGGAGCCCTTGGCCGCCCCGGCAATATGCACCGTTTCTCCGCCTACGGTTACTTGGACACAAACCAGCTTCTGCGCCAGGTCTGTGGTCATAATCGCCTGACAGAAATCCTCGCTGCCGTCCGCCTTCAACACCTCCGGCAGGCCGGCAATGCCGTTACGGACCTTCTCCATGGGCAGCGGCTCGCCGATAACGCCGGTGGAGGTCACTCCGGCCAGCTCCTCGGCCACACCGAAGGCCTTGGCAGCCAGCGCCCGCATTTCGTAAGCGTCGGCTTCCCCTTGTTTGCCGGTGCAGGCATTGGCATTGCCGCTGTTCACCAGCATCACCTGGAGCTTGCCGCCGTGGCGGATGCTCTCCCGGGTCACCGCAAGCGGCGCCGCCTGGAACTGGTTGGTGGTATACACACCAGCCGCTGCTGCAGGCACCTGGCACACAATGACGCCAAGGTCGTAGCGCTCCGTCTTCTTCAGGCCGCAATGCAGCCCGGCTGCCTTAAATCCCTGGGGCGTGGTGATGCCCCCGCCTTCCACTACGGCGAACCGCTTCGTCATTTCATTCATCCTCTCCTGTAATAACATGGTCCTTAGCCGGAGGCCGGATATGTTATGGAAGCCTCGAATTTGGTGCAACCAAATTGAGGGCCACTTTGCTTTTCATTAGCTCTTTATCCTTACGGATACACCGGCGTAAACGCCAAACCTGCGCCTTCGTCCCAACCCAGCATCAGATTCAGGTTCTGCACCGCCTGGCCCGCTGCACCCTTCATCAGGTTATCGATTACCGACAGGATCGTGACGCGGCCTGTCCGCTCATCCACGGCAAAGCCGATGTCGCAATAGTTGGAGCCCCATACTTCCTTGGTGGCGGGCCATTTGCCCTTGTCGCGGATACGCACGAAGCGCCGTCCTTCATAATACTCCCGGTACAGCTTGATAAAATCCTCTTCCGTATGCGTCCCTTGCACTGTAGCATACATGGTGCTCAGAATGCCGCGGGTCATCGGGGTCAAATGGGTGGAGAAGGTAACCGCCACATCCCGTCCGGCAATCCGGCCCAGCGTCTGCTCAATCTCGGGAATATGCTGATGCTTGTTCAGCTTATATGGAGCCAGATTTTCGTTAATTTCCGCATAATGCACCGATAACCCCAGTCCGCGCCCTGCACCGGATACGCCGGACTTAGCATCGATAATAATAGTAGCCGGATCGATCCAGCCAGCCTCTACCGCAGGGATCAGCCCCAGCAGGGTAGCAGTCGGATAACAGCCCGGGTTGGAGATAAAGGGTTTCCCCGGCACCTCCGCACCAAAAACCTCCGCCAGGCCATATACAGCCTCGTCTAGATAGGCTTGTGCCGCCGGCTCTTTTTTGTACCACTTGCTATATGCATCGGGACTCTTCAGCCGGAAATCTCCCGACAGATCAATGACCTTAAGCCCCGCCTCCAGCAGCTGCGGCGCAAGCTTGGCACTTACACCGGAGGGAGTGGCGGTAAACACCACATCCGCCTTTTCCTTCATTTCCGCTACATCCACACCGTCCAGGTTCTCCACCATAATCTGATTCAGGTGGGGATACCCGTCGACAATAGGCACGCCGGAGCTGGAGGAGGAAATCACCGAGGTGATCTCCACGTGGGGGTGCTGCAGCAGCAGCCGGATCAGCTCCACTCCGCCGTATCCGGTAGAACCGACAATGGCAACCCTGCATTTGGTTTGCGTCATTCGAATCCCTTCCTTTCCGCCGTCCAAAAAGATATGTATTATTATACGTTTCATGGTATAAAAATTCAATGCATTTTTCTTGACGTTCTCCGGCGGTGTTCAGGTCTCCAGCTTAAACCCCTTGCCTAGAACCTCCCGGGTTTCGCTGATAATAATGAAGGCGGTTGGGTCCACATCCCGGACCAGCTCCTTCAGCCGTGAAACCTCGTTCTGGCTGACCACCACCATCAGCACCGTCCGCTCTGCGCCGGTGTATCCACCTGATCCGTTCAGCCGGGTTAAACCCCGGTCCAGGTCATTAAGCACCGCTTCGGCAATGGCCTCCGTCTCCTCGGAGATGATATATGCAACCTTGGCATAATTGAAGCCCAATTGCACCACATCAATGGTTTTGCTGGTTACATACAGCCCGATCAGGGCGAACAGGGCCTTTTCCGCATCGAATACAAGACCCGCGGTCAGAATCACCAGCCCGTCCAGCATGGCCACCGCAATACCCAGGCTGATCCCGGTAAAACGGTGAATCAGCTGCGCCGCCAGATCCAACCCTCCCGTGGAGCCCCGTCCGCGGAACACAATACCCAGCCCTACGCCGATTCCGATGCCCCCGTAGATCGTCGCCAGGAGCAGATTATCCGTCAGCGGCTCACCGTTTTGGGTCAACAGCACAAACAGCGGTAGCACAAAGGACCCTACTGCCGTTTTCAGCCCAAATTGCTTGCCTAACAAAAAGACCCCCAGCAAAAACAATGGAATGTTCAGCGCCCACTGAACCAGCGCCGGTTGAAAACCAAACAGCTCCAGAGTAATGACGGAGATTCCCGTAACACCTCCGGAGGCCACCTGATTGGGCTTCAGACAATAGTTGAAGCTTAATGCAATAATCAGGGAGCCCAGCAGCAGCAGGCCGTACTCCAGCATGTAATGGGCCGCGGTGCCCTTCCGGGGCGAAAAGGATGTTCTTCTGGCGGGAAGCCTCCGTATTCTGGCCGGTTCCTCCCGCGTCCCCTCCTTCCGGTGATGGTTTTCATTTTCGTTTGTGGACATGCCTTCCCCTGCCTCCTGTAATCATGCTTTCTCGCAAAAAAATCCTACACCGCCCGCCACCCCCTGCCGGTTCGGGTTCGGACTTGATGTAGGATTCTTTTCCTGACAGCTTGTTAGAGACTGCGACGCAGCTCCTTACATATTATCGCTGTCGTTTTTGGTGTTGATTTGGCCCCGCAGATAAGCATCGATCAGGAAATCAATCTCCCCGTCCATCACCGATCCGATATTGCCGGATTCGGCGCCGGTCCGGTGATCCTTGACCATGCTGTAGGGGTGGAACACGTAGGAGCGGATTTGGCTGCCCCAGGCAATATCCATCTGCACCCCGCGGATCTCAGCCAGCTGCTGCTGCTGCTCCTCAATCTTCTTCTCGTAGAGCTTGGAGCGGAGCATGGTCATACAGCGTTCTCTGTTCTGAATCTGCGAGCGCTCCGTCTGGCAGGAGACCACGATACCCGTAGGCACGTGGGTAATCCGCACCGCAGACTCCGTTTTGTTGATGTGCTGGCCGCCCGCACCGCTGGAGCGGTAGGTATCCACATTCAGATCCTCGGGACGAATCTCGATCTCAATGGAATCGTCAATCTCCGGCATCACATCACAGGAGACAAAGGAGGTATGGCGCCGGCCCGAAGCGTCGAAGGGAGAAATCCGGACCAGCCGGTGGACACCCTTCTCCGCCTTAAGATAACCGTAGGCATTGAAGCCCTTGAAGAGAAGCGTAACACTCTTCACACCGGCTTCATCTCCGGGAAGATAATCCACAACCTCAACCTTGAAGCCACGCTTTTCACCCCAGCGGCGGTACATCCGCAGAAGCATATCCGCCCAATCCTGAGATTCGGTGCCGCCTGCACCCGGGTGAAGCTCCAGGTAAGCGTTGAGCTTATCATACGGTTGGTTCAAGAGAAGCTGCAGCTCGTATTCATCCAGCTTCTTCATGAGCGCCGCAACGCCGGTCCCCAATTCCGCAGCCAGACTATCGTCCTGCTCTTCCTCCACCAGCTCCCGGGTCAGCTCCAGGTCCTCGTACTGGCTGCTCAGCTCGGTGAATTCCTCCACCACCGCTTTAATGGCATTCAGCTCGCCAATAATCTTCTGGGCCCGCTCATTGTCGTCCCAGAAGTCGGGAGCCGTCATCTTTTCCTCATAATCCGAAATTTGCTCTTGCTTCAGATCTAAGTCAAAGAGACCCCCTAAGGTTTGTGAGTCGCTCCGCGATCTCGCGGAGATCTTGCTTTATTTCGGGTTCCAGCATGCTGCATACACCTCATTCGGATTTCTGTATTGTTCAGCCTGCACCGTGGCAGTTCTTATACTTCTTGCCGCTGCCGCAAGGACAGAGCTCGTTGCGTCCAACCTTTTCATCGCGCCGCGTTGGGGACTTATCTGCAGCAACCTGGCCTTCAGCCACAGCCTGGCGTTCGATATTGGCTTCCACGTGAGCCTTCATAATATAAGTAGAAACTTCCTCCTGGATGGAATCGACCATCTCCTGGAACATCTGGAAGCCTTCCTTTTGGTACTCGCGCAGCGGATCGGTACCGCCGTAAGCACGCAGATGGATACCTTGGCGAAGCTGGTCCATGGCGTCGATGTGGTCCATCCACTTGGAGTCCACTGCACGCAGCACAACCACCTTCTCAAACTCCCGCATCAGCTCGCCCAGCTGCTCTTCACGGGCATTGTACAGGGAATCCACCATACCCTTGAGCTGCTCCACAATTTCTTCCTTTTCCTTGCCCCACAGGTCGTCGCGGGAGATGGTACCTTCCTGCAGGAAGGTGCGGTTGCAGTATTCCACCACTGCCTCCAAATCCCACTCTTCGGGAATCACATCGTCGCCGCAGTGGGCGTCCACGATGCGGTCAATGGTTTCGTTTATCATGCCTACCACTACATCTCGGAGGTTCTCGGATTCGAGGATTTCCTTCCGCTGTTTGTAGATGATGTTCCGCTGCTGGTTCATGACATCGTCATACTGCAGGACGTTCCGCCGTGCGTCGAAGTTATTGCCTTCCACCCGCTTCTGGGCGGATTCGACGGCGCGGGTAATCATCTTGCTCTCGATAGGCATGTCTTCCTCAAAGCCAAGCCGGTCCATCATGCCCATGATGTTCTCGGCGCCGAACCGGCGCATGAGCTCATCCTCCATGGACAGGTAGAACTGGGAGGAGCCCGGGTCACCTTGACGTCCGGAACGGCCCCGCAGCTGGTTATCAATCCGGCGGCTCTCATGGCGCTCCGTACCTATAATATGCAGACCGCCCAGATCCGCTACTCCCGGCCCGAGCAAAATGTCCGTACCACGGCCAGCCATGTTGGTGGAAATGGTTACAGCACCGGGTTGACCGGCCTTCGCCACGATTTCCGCCTCTTCTTTATGGTACTTCGCATTCAACACCTGGTGCTGAACGCCTTTTTTCTTCAGCATGGCAGACAGCTTCTCGGAGTTCTCGATGGAAACCGTACCGACCAGCACCGGTTGTTTGTTCTGGTGGCGCTTGACGATTTCCTCCACTACCGCGCGGAACTTGCTGCCTTCGGATTTGTAGACCACGTCCGGCAGATCCTTCCGGATCATCGGCCGGTTGGTAGGCACTACTACAACCTCCAGACCGTAAATCTTCTTGAACTCCTCTTCCTCGGTCTTCGCTGTGCCGGTCATACCGGCCAGCTTGCGGTACATCCGGAAGTAGTTCTGGAAGGTGATCGTAGCCAGGGTCATGCTCTCGTTCTGGATCTTAATGCCTTCCTTGGCTTCGATGGCTTGATGCAGCCCGTCGCTGTACCGGCGGCCTACCATGAGGCGTCCGGTAAATTCATCAACGATGATTACTTCTTCCGACCCGTCCTCATCCACCTGCACCACATAGTCCACGTCACGCTTCATAATAGCATGGGCCTTCAGGCCTTGGGTCACATGGTGGTTGATGGTCACATTGGCATGATCGAAGAGGTTTTCAATATCGAAATAGCTTTCCGCCTTGGCTACGCCCGCTTCCGTGAGGGTAACCGACTTCAGCTTCACATCCACATTGTAGTCCTGCTCGTCCTTCAAGGTCATCACAAACCGGTTAGCTGTTACATACAAGTCCGTGGACTTGGAGGCTTGTCCGGAAATAATAAGAGGCGTCCGCGCTTCATCCACCAGAATGGAGTCCACTTCGTCCACGATGGCATAATAAAGGGGCCGCTGCACCATTTGCTCTTTATACAGAACCATGTTGTCCCGCAGGTAATCGAAGCCGAACTCATTGTTCGTCCCGTACGTGATATCACAGGCATACGCAGCCTGCTTGTCCTCATGGCTCATTTGCGCCAGGTTCAGACCCACGGTCATCCCTAGGAAATTATATATTTTACCCATTTCGTCCCGGCCCACGGTGGCCAAATAATCATTGACCGTTACCAAGTGGACGCCTTTGCCTGTGAGGGCGTTCAAATACAAGGGCAGGGCGGCGGTTTGGGTTTTGCCTTCACCGGTTTTCATCTCAGAAATACGGCCGCTGTGGAGCACCATACCACCGATCAATTGCACATCAAAGTGGCGTTTACCCAGCACCCGCTTGGAGGCTTCCCGGACGACTGCAAACGCATCGGTGAGGACATTATCCAGTTCTTCCCCTTTGGCCACACGTTCCTTCAGAACATCGGTCTGCGCACGCAGCTCCTCGTCGGACATGGCCTGATATTTCGGTTCAAGGGAGTTGATGATTTCCACGTTCCTCATCATCTTCTTGATTTCTCTCTCGTTGGCGTCGCCAAAAATTTTCTTTACGAGTCCCAGCATGGGCGTACTACCCCTTTCAACATCCATTATCGATGGACACACATACAGAAATTGTAACAGTTTCGTCCCCCGGTAGCAACAGCACATCCTGCCAGCTGCCGGCCAATCTATACACATAACTCTTATTATACGCAAGAAATGTCCGGGCGTTTCATTTTCTCTTCCGATGTCACCCGCACGCCATATATAAAAGGCCTGACCGGTAACGGCCAAGCCTTGGATAATCAGGTCAAATGGAATTATTGAGCCGGCTCGATCAAGCCGTACTTGCCATCGGCACGCTTATACACGACATTCACCTGGGACGAGTCCGAGTTGGCAAAAACAAAGAAGTTGTGTCCCACCATGTTCATCTGGAGGATTGCTTCCTCCACATCCATGGGCTTCAGCGTAAACCGCTTCGTCCGGACGACCTCATACTCATCTTCTTCCTCCAACAGATGTACGGGGGTAACCACATCATCCTTAAACAGGTTCTTGTAGCCGGATTCTTGGCGGATCTTGCGGTTCACCTTGGTCTTGTGCTTGCGGATCTGGCGCTCCAGCTTGTCTACCACCAGGTCAATGGAGGCATACATGTCGTCGCTTTTCTCCTCCGCACGGAGCAGAACACCAGTTAAGGGAATGGTCACCTCAACGCTCTGCTTCTCCCGGATGACGCTCAACGTTACATTCACTTCAGATGTAGGGGGAGCTTCGAAATACCTTTCGAGCCGGCCGAGCTTTTTCTCCACGTAGTCACGCAATGCTTCCGTAACCTCAATGCGATCGCCTCTGATGCTGAATTTCATGGATAAACTCCTCCTTTCTCTCTCTAGTATATCCTATTCGCCGCCCATCTTCAAAAACCCTTTACATTGGCCAAATAATTTTTATTCCCAGGGTTAGCCCCTTACGAAAGTGGGAATACCTGATATCAAACAGAAAAACACCCCGAACGAATCGGGGTGCCTCTCTGCTTATGGGACCATTTATTCAAGCGGTCACCCAGACCGGTTGATTACAGTTTTACCACATTAGCTGCTTGCGGACCGCGTGCGCCTTCAACGATATCAAATTCCACTTCTTGTCCTTCTTCGAGGGTCTTGAAACCTTCGGATTGGATTGCGGAGAAGTGAACGAATACGTCGCCGCCATCTTCGCGCTCGATGAAGCCATAGCCTATTTCTGCGTTAAACCATTTCACTTTACCTTGCATGCAGAACATTCCCTTCGTGTTCAAGTAGCTGTGAGTCATGCTCACAACCTGATGATATCACCGGATGTAACCGATGTCAATTGAAATGAAGCCCCCCAAAACCCATTCGACAAAACTAGATATTATTCTCCTCAATTTTCTAAAAATTCCGGTATGCACACGATAAGCACATTCTATGCACACTATGAAACCTTATTTTCATTGACTATCCACAAAGTTATGCACATTATCCACAGGCTGGGGATATAATTGTGCACAGGTTATGGGGATATTTTTGTTGCCTTTGTTCGATTCTTGTCTATTCATGCCCCTGTATGGCCATCCGGCAGTCTCTCCTTGCTCCGGAACCGGTCCTTGATCCGCGTCTCTGTTTCTTCAATATATATCACGGTCCTCTCCGCGAATATGCTATGATAGAAATCAGAATAAAGAGACAGGGAGACAGACGTATGGACTTAACTTCAATCGGAACCAGAATCAGAACGCTCCGTATGGGCACTGGTCTTTCGATGAAAGCGCTGGCGGAGAAAATTACGGAACAAACCGGTGTAACCATATCCTCCGGGCAAATCAGCGATTGGGAGAACAGCTACAAGAATCCCTCCGCCCCCGGGTTTATTGCCTTATCCCTGTTCTTCCAGGTTTCCGCCGACTGGCTTCTGAAGGGCAGTGACCTTCCCGAGGAGCAGATGGAGCTAATCCGCCTGTTTCACGAGCTGTCCGACCTGGACCAGGCCTTCGTCAAACGATACTTCCAGCTGGCTCTTCTGGACAAGGACATTTCACTCCCAACAGGGAAAATCCCCAACAAGCTTTTGCGCCGCTCCAAGGCCCTTTCCTTAAAGAAGCTTCCGGCCGTTCGGGAGGACGCCTCTGAATATACCCTGGCTGCAGGGAGGATCATTCCTGTGCTTAAGCCGGAGTCTGCAGGTACTGCTGCAGATTGGCTCAAGCATATCCAAGGGTATCTCCATGTTGCAGAGCCCCTGGAGCATTGTTTTGCCATTCCGATTCCTTCCGGCAAGAACATGCTTGAACAGGAACCCGGCAGCAGCGCCCATTATGCCATTGTCCAACCGCAGGAACAGTATGAACACGGCGACCCCGTAGCGGTCTACTCCGCAGAGGGGATTACAATAGAAGCCTTCGACGACACACTTGGCCTCACCGTCATCGGCAGGATCATCAATGAAGCAGCTCCTCCTTCAAAATAAACGCCCGCAGCAGCTCCGTATTATTGGCCAGCGCCTTGCAAATATGGTGGACACTGTATTCGTCCGCTTTGACCGAAAGCAGCAGATACACCAGCTCCTGCTGGCCGGGGCGGTTTTTCAGATTTAATATGAAATCCCATGCCTTCTTGTGAATGTAAAAAGATCTGCATCGGGAAACCAGCATCACTTCCTTCTTCCGCTGGTCACCCGTATGGAACCGCTCCAGCTCCTCCCGGCACATCTCCCGTCCCACCCCCGTTATATAAGCGCTGACCCGGCCCAGCTTCTCCATAATGCGGGGATGGATGCGGGCTCCCCATGTCCATCCGATTAGCCCCTCCACCTGATTAATATCGTAACCGTGGGACTGACTTTGCTCCAGATCATCCATAATC